>NZ_JBWVSU010000008.1:0-183065 GCF_056642055.1 Acinetobacter sp. 129952
CCACCTGATCCCTTCCCGAACTCAGAAGTGAAACCTCTTAGCGCTGATGGTAGTGTGGGGTTACCCATGTGAGAGTAAGTCATCGCCAGCTCATTATTCGAAATCCCCCTCTGCCAAGGCAGAGGGGGATTTTTTTATGCGTGGAATTTAGTCAAATAAATGTTATTTATGTGCTATTTCGACTGAAACATCACATAAAAATAAAATTGAGAGGCGTATACTGAACCGGTCTATGGAGCGGATATGTCCTCAAATTCATCTTCAAGCCATATTGAATATGGCTCTTCTGCTTTTAAAGCAGTGCTTTTTTCCTTATTCCTTGCTGGCTTTGCCATTTTTTCATCACTGTATTGCGTACAGCCGATGATGCCGATTCTGGCTGATTATTTCCAGGTCAGCCCGACTCAAAGCAGTTTCCCTTTATCTTTTTCTACCATTGCCTTGGCAGTTGGCCTGATTTTTACTGGACTAATATCAGACCGATTCGGTCGTAAGCCGATTATGGTCTGGTCTCTATTTTCAGTCTCAGTATTATTACTATTAAGTGCAATATTGCCGATCTGGTCCGTGTTTCTGACCACACGAGTAATGATTGGATTGACAGTCAGTGGTGTCGCAGCAGTCGCGATGACTTATATCGGGGAAGAAATTGCAGAAAAAGATATCGGTTTTGCCATGGGCTTATATATTTCTGGCACAGCGATAGGTGGTATGGGAGGGCGTTTAATTGCCGGAGTTTTAGTTGATTTTATCTCTTGGCAATCTGCTACTTTGTTGATTGGTATTTTAAATCTCTGTATTGCAGGCTTATTTTATTACCTCTTACCCGCTTCGCAACATTTTAAAGCCTATCCAATCAAGCTGAATCGTTTTAAAAACTCATTTAGACACAATCTCGCTGATCCAAAACTTCGGGTTTTATTCCTGCAAGGTTTTATCTTGATGGGCTGCTTTGTCTCGGTATTTAATTATCTGAGTTATCGCTTGATCCAAGCGCCATTTGAGCTATCTCATGTCTGGATTGGTGTGATTTCGATTACTTATTTGGCCGGCATTTATAGTTCCCCTCGAGCAGCACATTGGGGGCGGCATTACGGAAAATTTAGAATATTGGCAGCCATGATCCTGATGATGCTTGTGGGCTTGTCGCTGATGCTGATCAATCAGTTGGTTGTTGTTTTTACCGGATTGCTGATTTTTACTTTTTCTTTCTTCGCTGCCCATTCTACCGCCAGTAGCTGGGTGTCGATCCAGTCGTTACAGTATCGGGCAGTCGGTTCGTCGCTGTATTTATTTTGCTATTACTTGGGTTCAAGTGTGTTGGGGAGCTCAAGCGGATTGGTGTGGGAAAATTATGGCTGGATAGGATTAACTGTGTTTATTGCCGCGTTATTACTGACGGGTTTGTCATTCAGTTTAAAACTCCGTTCAAATTAGAGATTATTTCCAAGCTTTCCTCCTCATAAATAGAATCAATTTCTTTTTTGAAATATTTAAACTTTAGATTCAAGTGACAAATAGAGCGTGATTCAGTTAGTCTCTGATTTTGTATAAATTATAATCAAGCAAGCTAGGGCCGATTCATGGTAAAATAATCGGCTTTCATCTTTGATCTTATTTTTAGATCTCCTATCATCTGCCAGCCGAGAATTGCTAGCCATGTCTACTGCTTATACCATGCAGACTGCGCCAAAAGCGTTGTTTGATTACGACAAATATTGGGCGTCTTGTTTTGACCCTGCGCCATTTTTGCCGATGTCACGCGAGGAAATGGATCAACTCGGCTGGGACAGCTGTGATTTTATTTTAGTTTGTGGTGATGCTTATATCGATCATCCGTCTTTCTGTTCAGGCATTATTGGTCGTACGCTAGAAGCACAAGGCTTCCGTGTCGGCATTATTGCACAGCCAGACTGGACCAGCGTGGATGCGTTCCGCGTTTTGGGTAAACCGAATATTGCTTGGGGTGTAACAGCAGGGAATATGGATTCTATGATCAACCGTTATACGGCTGACCGTAAAATCCGTTCTGATGATGCCTATTCACCAGACAATCAGCCAAACAAACGTCCAGACCGTGCGGCAACCGTGTATTGCCAGCGTGTCCGTGAAGCTTATCCGGATGTACCGGTATTATTGGGCGGTATTGAAGCATCCTTACGTCGTATTGCGCATTATGATTACTGGTCAGACAAAGTCCGTCGTTCAGTATTGATGGATTCAAAAGCCGATCTTTTGATGTACGGTAATGGGGAACGCTCAATCACTGAAATTATGCATCGTCTGGCACGTGGCGAGAAAATTCACGAGATTACTGATGTTCGCGGTACTGCGTTCATTGTGAATAAACACAACCGTGCCTCTAAAGCCAAATTTGTTGAAATTGCATCGAATGATGTCGATGCCATTGGCCGTGTTGATCCAATTATTAACCCGTATGTCATGACTGAAGATATCGATGGTTGTGAGATTGAACAAGGGAAGGATTCTAGCCAGTATCAAGGTTTCCAAAAAGAACATGTCGCCAATCCGATTGTGCGAGCAGGGGATGACCTAGATCCTGATACGCAAATTGTGCAACTGCAACCGGCTTCTAAAGCGATTAAACATAAGTTACCGCCGCGTGAATTGGCCGTAATCCGTTTGCCTGCTTTTGAAGAAGTTGCTGCAGATCCAGTGCTTTATGCACATGCCAACCGTATTCTGCATCTGGAAACCAATCCGGGAAATGCGCGTGCTATGGTACAAAAGCATGGTGAACGTGATGTCTGGTTGAATGCACCGCCAATTCCGTTGACTACCGAAGAAATGGATTACGTGTTTGACCTGCCTTATGCACGTCTGCCGCACCCTGCTTATGGCAATGCACGTTTCCCGGCATTCGACATGATCAAGTTCTCTGTGAATATCATGCGTGGCTGTTTCGGAGGCTGTACCTTCTGTTCGATTACAGAACACGAAGGTCGTATTATTCAGAACCGTTCTGAAGAATCGATTCTGCGTGAAGTGGAAAAAATCCGTGATACGGCTCCAGGCTTTACTGGCATTATCTCGGACCTGGGTGGCCCAACAGCCAATATGTACCGTCTGGCATGTAAAGATCCTGAGATTGAAAAGAACTGTCGTAAACCGTCATGTGTATTCCCGGGCGTGTGCCAAAACCTGCATACCGACCATGCGCCATTGACGCAGTTATATCGTAAAGCACGTTCTTTACCAGGCATTAAAAAAATTCTGATTGGTTCAGGCCTACGTTATGACCTTGCGGTTTTAAACCCTGAATATGTCAAAGAACTTGTCACCCATCATGTCGGTGGTTACTTAAAAATTGCGCCTGAACATACCGAGAAAGGTCCACTCAATAAAATGATGAAGCCGGGTATTGGTACCTATGACCGCTTCAAGCAAATGTTTGATCGTTACAGTAAAGAAGCCGGTAAGGAACAATACTTGATTCCTTACTTCATCGCGGCGCATCCGGGAACTACCGATTACGACATGATGAATTTGGCGATTTGGTTGAAGAAGAATGGTTTCCGTGCCGATCAGGTACAGACCTTCTATCCTTCACCAATGGCGACTGCAACTACCATGTACTACACTGGTAAAAACCCGCTGGCGAAAGTGGCGCGTTATACTGAAAATGTCGACATTGTGAAAGGTGAGAAACGTCGTCGTCTGCACAAAGCTTTCTTGCGTTATCATGATTCAAACAACTGGCCGTTATTGCGTGAAGCCCTGAAAGAAATGGGCCGTCAGGATTTGATTGGTAACTCGAAACAGCATTTGATTCCGACTTATCAGCCTGCAGGCAGTACAGACGGTCAGTATCAATCGGCGCGTAAGAAAAACTCGACGGTTGCAGGTGATTCGCAAAAACGTACCGGTGAGCAAGGGAATCGTAGCAAGGCTGCACAAGCTCAGTCACGTCCTTCAAATACCAAGAAACGTCCTGAACGTGGGCAAATTCTGACCCAGCACACCGGTTTGCCACCACGTGAAACAGGCGATGCCAAAAAACCGTTTGGTGGGCCAAAGCCTAAAGCGAAGCCCAAATCACGTGCATAATTAATTTAATAAAAAGACACTTCGGTGTCTTTTTTTAGCTCTTGGGTAAAGTAACGTAGCCTGAGCTTGTCAGTTGAAAGTGTAAAAGAATATATTATTTGAATTAAATTCTTTAAAAAAGTGATATAAAAATAACACTTTGTCGGAATTGTCCTACAGTTGGGCAGATATGTATTGCGGTCAATTCCATGGATGTTTTAGAGTGCATTATCAGTACTTTAAATCCACTTTCATTGGCATCTAGAGAGATGTCACTTTAGGTAACACAGAATCGAGTTTTGATACCAGTTGTATGGGTATTTAAACAGATTGGTTGTTATATCTATTTAAAATAAAGCGTGGGTTTATACTGCACAACAATAAAACAAAAATGATTATAAGAATTCAAGGATTTAGGCATGACCACCTATATTATGATTGGGAGTTTCCTGCTCTTCTGTGTCGTGCTCATGGCATGGAAAAAGCTCGGAAATAATTCCAAACCACAAGACAGTGCGTTAAAGCAACGTGCTATTTTTAACCTGAATGAGCAATTGACCTTCACCCGTTTGAGGGAAGTATTACCTGAATACATCATTTTGGCACATGTTTCCTATGATGCCTTAATGACGACTAAATTTAACCGGACTCGACATAAGTACCGCAACCTGACTGCAGATTTTGTAATTCTGGATCAGCAGCACCAGATTCTAGCCGTGGTGGGAGTAGATGACCCATTAATTTTGAAGCGTCCCCAGCAGACGGGTTTTCAGGATGCATTACTAACCATGGCAGGTTATCGGGTAATTCGTTACGATGATGTGCCGGAATATTATCAGTTGCGCCAGGACTTCTTGCAGGAGCAAGCCCAAATGCAGAAAATGCCCAAATATACAGTTAGCAATGATCTGAAAAAATATTATTTATATTCGGATTTAGAGCGCAGTAAAATCAAAGCTGTGGGCTAAAACAAAAAAGCATGCCAGAAGCATGCTTTTTTATGAGTACCGATCTTGAAACATTATTCCGGTTTAACCGCCACGACAGTCAGTTCGACCAATACCCGTGGATCATAGAGTTTTGCTTCTACACAGGTACGAGGCAGCGCTTCGATATCAGCGACCCAGGCATCCCAGACTTCATTGAAGGCTGCATAATCTTTTTCAATGTCTTTCAAATAGATGGTTACCGACATGATGTGACTTTTGTCTGTGCCGGCATCTGCCAGAAACTGGTCAATAATATCTAAAGTCTGTTGGGTTTGCCCTTTAATATCCAGTTCAACATCTGTGGCCAGCTGGCCGGCAAGATGCACCAGATTACCGGCAATGGCAATTTCCGAAAAGCGTTTCGATACGTGTAAACGTTCAACTGTCATGTTGTTCATCCTGAGTTTTGGGCATCAGGGCTGCGACCAATGCAGTCAGCAGACAACCCACCGCCAGATAGATGGCTACATAATGCCATGAACCATCTGCCCAAATCACCAGTGCCGCTGCAATAAATGGGGTAAAACCACCACCAATGATACTCGCCACCTGATAGCCAACTCCGGCACCGCTGTAGCGGTATTCGGTGCCAAACAATGAGGTGAAAATCGGCTGATGGACACTGACCACCATATCATGGGCAACGTTCGCCAGTAAAATTGCCCCCATAATGATCATCCAGGTGTTTTGTGCATCGAGCGCCATAAAGAAGGGAAAAGCTGAAAGCGCACCAATCAAACCACCCCAGACACACATTTTCTGATGATTAAATTTATCTGCCAGCCAGGCAAAGAAGGGAATACTGAAGCAGCTGATGGCCCCGACCATCAAGGTAATATTCAGGAAGAACTGTTTGTCCATGCCCAGATTACTGGTCGAATAGTTCAAGGCGAAATTGGTGACCAGATACATGGTCAGCAATTCGGTCAAGCGTAAAGCAATGATATAGAAGAAAGCTTTAGGGTGTTTACTGATGGCCTGCAAGATCGGCAGCTTTTCTGGCTGATGATCTGCTTTCACCACCTTTTCTACAAACTCTTGTGATTCATCCTGATCACGGCGAATCCACATCGCTACAGCTAACAATACGATACTGGCCAGAAAGGGAATACGCCATGCCCACTCGGCAAAGGCTTCTTCACCCAGTGTCGCAATAATAATCGACACTGCACCGGTGGCCAATACCAAGCCAACACCATAGCCGACCTGAACGCCACTGCTATAAAAGGCTTTTTTACCCTTGGGTGCATTTTCAACTGCCATCAGAGCTGCGCCGCCCCATTCACCACCGACAGCAAAGCCTTGCAAGGCTCGACAAAACACCAACAGCACCGGAGCCCACCAGCCAATTGCCTCGAAATTTGGCAGTAGACCAATCCCGACCGTGGAAATTCCCATCAGGATTACCGTGAGTACCAGCATTTTTTTACGGCCGAGCTTGTCACCAAAGTGACCAAATACCACACCGCCTAAAGGACGAAACAGGAAGCCGACCCCAAAGGTGGCTAGTGCCGCCAGGGTGCCCATGTTCTCGCCAATACTAGGGAAAAACTGATCTTTAAAAATTAAGGCTGCAACAATGCCGTAAAGGAGAAAATCATACCAATCGACAACAGCACCAACAAAACTAGATAGCGCAGCTTTACGTGCGCGTTGTTCTTGAACAATAGAAGAATTTACAGAAGACATGCAGGAGGGGATTCCATGAGTTACATCAGAGTTGCCCTGTAATATTCGGATTTGATCGTCACGCTAATCACAGGACAGCATGCTGAAAGTAAAGGTGATTTTCAGCATCTCAGCACATACATGGATAATGCATTGCGCAGATAGAGTACTCTAAAAAATCAAAATGTAAAAACAAAGTTGCCGTATTTTTAAACTGATGCCTAAAACGTGATCAAAAAAGGTTTAGAGCAGCAATAACTGGGTTTCAGTCTCGGGGACGCTGAGCTGATACACGCCAACACCGATCAGCCGGAATTGCATCTGCGGGGCAATATGCAGGTCGTCGAGCAGTAAGTCCAAGGCTTGGGCTAATTCCTGTGGGCTACGCAGCACCTGTTTAAAACTTTTACTGTGTTGCATCACCTGAAAGTTCTTGAGTTTTAATTTGACCGTAACGCCGCGAGCCGAAAGCTGTTTCTTTTGCAGGCTTTGCCATACTTGTCCAAGTAAAGGCTCCCAATAGGGGCGACATTGGTTCAGATGCAGGTCATCATCAAAAGTGGTTTCTTTGGAAATTTGCTGGCGTTCCCGTTCCACTTCGACCGGTCGTTCATCAATGCCTTGAGCATACAAAAATAGCCGCCGGCCATATTTGCCAAAATGTTGAATTAGTAAGGCTTCATCGATTTGCTGTAAATCGCCTAAAGTTTCTAGATTCAGGCTTTTCAGTTTTTCCTGAGTGACTTTACCGACGCCGGGAATTTTTTTTAGTGGCAGATCCTGGATAAAACGCTGTACCTGCGAAGGTTTAATCACACAGATCCCATTCGGTTTGTGCCAGTCCGAAGCAATTTTGGCAAGAAACTTGTTGGGTGCTACACCAGCAGAAGCGGTTAATCCGGTGGCTTGAAAAATATCCTCGCGAATTCGCATGGCGACTTCGGTAGCACTTGGGATTTGTTTTAAATTTTCTGTGACATCTAGAAAGGCTTCATCCAGAGACAGTGGCTCAATCAGGGAAGTATATTGCTGGAAGATCTGATGAATCTGTGCCGATACCTGCCGATATTTGGCAAAATCCGGCTCAATCACGATAACTTGAGGACATAGTTTGCGCGCCTGCCCCATGGACATGGCAGAACGCAGGCCATAAACCCGTGCCGGGTAGGAGGCAGCCGCGACCACCGCCCGAGGATGATGCGAGGCAATCACCACAGGTAAGTCTTTCAGTTCTGGACGTTCACGCAGCTCTACCGAGGCATAAAAGGCATCCATATCGAGATGAATAATTTTGCGCATGTTCGCTATCTTAAGGGGCTTTAATCGGATTGGGAAGCGAAGGCTGAGTTGAGTAAATAGGGTTGCGGTCCGCTGAGCAGAATGACTTTTGTCCCTTGTGTCTCGGCAGCCTGAATCAGAAGTTGCAAACTTTTTGGAGTGTCATCGGCAAGACGGGGTAAAAATTGCAGCGGCTGGTTTAACGGCTGAAAAAAATCATCCCAATGCACCGGAATCACCACTTTGAGCTTGAGGAGGTTCAGGGTTTCAGCCAGATATTGCTGCTGATAGGCATCGGATTGTCTGGAAAGCTGGGCAATGCCTAAAAACAGGGTGTCGACTTTCAGATGCTGCAATTGCTCTGGAATAAATCCGGTACTGGCCTTGACCAGAATTTTATGTCCTGCATGCTCAATCAGGTAATCGAAACTGCCACCTTCCTTAAATTCGGAAAATTTAGCCGGAAGGGTGAAAGGCTGCAGCAGCTCTTCGCCTAAATCATCATTTACCGCTGTAGGCGGGGTATGTTGTGAGGGAATGGCAGTGATCTGGAAATGGACCCATTGCTGTATTTGCCAAGGCTTAACCAGCTGTAATTGCTGTGGAGTAACTTTGGGATTTGCCCGGGCGATATTCAGTGTGCTCGGTGAACCGACGATAGCAGTTTCGGGAAGCATCTCCAGTAAGGCCGGTATATCCAGAACATGATCATAATGCGAGTGACTGACCAGAATGGCTTGGGTTCGGCTCAATTCATGGTGTTGCACCAGTTGTTCAATGAGTAGCCTGTCACTTTGAATAGGGCGGTTAAGTACTTGCCACAAAGATGGCCGGCCAAAGAAACCATCGATCAGGATCTGATCGTGGCCATCATCGAGTAACAGGGTGGACACACCAAAAAAATTAACGGTGAGACCATGAACGGATGTACCGGTTTGCGGCTGCCACGCTTTAAAGTCACTAACCTTGCCCGAAGCTTGCAACAGATAAGCCAGTGTACACGCGATGAGCAAGAGAAGAATTACCAAACCGAGTAAAACGCCTTTTATCCATTTCAATCTTTTTATTTCCTTATTGTTTTGTTTTTATAAAGAACCTATTTTCAGGCGATCAGCTTTGTTTCTCTTGATTCTCAGATGAAGGTATTACAATCTCATTCTTCTTGAGAAAATCATCCCATTGCTGTTCTGAGCCATAAAAAACATTCAGGTCTACTGGTGTGGTAATGCCGGAAATTTTACCCTGACTGGTATGTTGCCAAAACATCCATTTAGGCTGGTTTTTTAGATCAGGCAGACCCTTGTACTCACGTACCCAGAGCGGTACATCAGGAAAATATCCTGTCAGTACAATATTATAAAAAGCTTTAGAAATATAGAAAATCGGCTGCTTGCCATAATGCTTTTTCAGGACATCATGCATCACCTGAATTTCGTTTAAAAGCTGCTCTTTAGAATAGGTATTGATACAGTTGCTGTCATATTCCAGATCAATCACTGGCGGTAAGGCATCCGGTTTATTGGGGACGGAGTCAATAAAGTTCTGGGCCTGAATGCTGCCATCGCGGCAGAGCCGGTAGAAATGATAGGCACCGACCAGAAAGCCGCGTTCCCGGGCCTTGAGCCAGTTTTCCTGAAATTTGGTATCTTTAAAGTCGCCGCCTTCAGTGGCTTTCAGATAAACAAATCGGTATTTTTCAGGCGAAATCTGCTGCCACTGAATCTCTTTTTGATGATGCGATACATCAAAACCCTGGATTGGGTAATCGGCCGCATGGGCAGAGGGTGCTTTCATCAGGCAGAGATAGACCATGGCGCTAGCGATCACAGTGATCAGCACGCCAAGCCCAATCAAGAGCGATTTATTAACTCTGTTCGGAGCCTGATTTTTTTGCATCTTCAGTCCTTGCCTATATGTGATTTAGCCTAAAACTTACAATCAGCCAAAAGTGAATATATCGCATCAAACCGGGGTATTTTTAGGAATATGCCAGAAAATATAGGCTGCAATAATATTGATACAGCCTAAACAGATCAGTGACATATGAAAAGCAGCCACCAGATTGTCAGCGCCGTAATAGGCACTCAGCATGTTTACCAGTGTTCCTGCCAGTGCCACCCCGATACTCATCGACAGCATCATGATCATCGACAGGAAACTGTTGCCGCTACTGGCATCCTGCTGGCTTAAGTCCTTTAAGGTCAGGGTATTCATCGACACGAATTGCAGTGAATTTAAAATGCCGAAGATAAAGAAATGAATCGCACGGAGCCAGATAGGGGTTTCCGCTGTGGTTAGGGCAAAACTGGTAATACACAGACCCACCAGCAAAGTATTGACCAGCAAGACACGGCGATAGCCAAAACGCTGAATGATGTTGCGGATAATCGGTTTGGAGGCCAGCGAACCGAGCACAGTCGGAATCATCAATAAACCGGTAATAAAAGGTTCAAAACCGAATGCGACTTGCAACATCAGAGGCAATAAAAACGGAATCGAGTTGCCGCCGAGACGGGCAAAGAAATTACCCAAAATGCCAATCGCATAAATTTTATTTTTAAACAGCCGGCTGCGAAACAGGGCATTGCTATGCGTATGCGAATGATAGGCATAAACCAGGGTGGCCAATAAACCGGCTAGAATCAGGCTCAGGCTCCACCACAGCGAGTTTTGTGGACTGGCAAAATTTTCAATTCCCAGACAGAGGCCCACCATGGCCACGACCAGCAAGATAAAGCCCCAATAATCAAAGCGAGCGACTGTAGGTTCAAGTACATTCGGCATGGCCTTAAAGGTAATCAGTGCGCCCAGCAAGCCAATCGGCAAATTGATCAGGAAAATCCAATGCCAGGACAGATATTCGACCATCCAGCCACCTAGGGTCGGTCCAATCAACGGACCAATCAGGCCGGCCAGACTCATCAGGCTCATGGCGGCCAGAAACTGGGTACGGGGAATGATCTTTAGCATCGCCAACCGGCCGACCGGCAGCAATAATGCACCACCGATCCCTTGAAAGATCCGGTACACCAATAATTCATTCAGGCTACTTGACCAGGCACAGCCCAAAGAGGCGAAAGAAAAAATAATAATCGCAGCAAAATAGGTATTTCTGACCCCGAACCGGTCTGCCAGCCAGCCACTTAAGGGAATGCAGGCCGCCACAGACAGCACATAAGCCACGACCACACTGTGCATGCGTAGCGGATCTTCCTGCAAATTTTGGGCAATTGCAGGTAAGGCGGTATTAATAATGGTGGTATCCAGCCCCTGCATGAAAAAGCCAATCGAGACCAACAAGACCAACAATCTAAACTCGGGATCTAAGGCTTGATGCGTAGGCGTGGCATTCATAATTCTGGAAAACTGAAAATTTTGAATAGTTTAAAGGAATCAGCCGAGTCTGTCGTATATAAAGCGTTTCAACTTTTATGCGGTGTTGTGTCAAGGAACTGCAACCGATCTGTCATGGCACTGCAATGCTCTGGTTATAAATTGGTCACGAATTCTTCATGATAGATCAACAAAAAAATGAAATTAAAATTAAAGTCTTTGATAGTGGCCATGCTGGCTGTGGGGATGGTGGCATGTGGAAGTGAGAATGAAAATGAAACACCGGTTCCAATCGTCGAGGCTACACCGAACTCGATCGAGTTAAGCAAATTGTCGGCTTATGAATCGGGTGTGTTTGCGCAAAGTGCAGCAGAAATTCCATCCTTTGATGCCGAGAGTCAACGCCTATTCGTGGTCAATGCCAAAGAAGGCGTATTAGATGTGCTGGATTTAAGTCAGCCTGATCAGCCGAAAAAAATAAGTTCCATCAAGGTCAATGACATTGCGCCAGAGGCTGAGGTCAACAGTGTCGCAGTACATAATGGCATCGTCGCCATTGCGATTCAGGCTGCTGTGAAAACTGACCCGGGCTATATTGCTTTATATCAGGCCAAAGACCTGAGCAAGTTGGCCCACGTACAGGTGGGTGCCTTGCCGGACATGCTGACTTTCACACCGGATGGTCAAACTTTGCTGGTGGCCAATGAAGGCGAGCCTTCTGATGATTATCAGGTTGACCCTGAAGGGTCGGTGTCTGTCATTAATCTGGCCAATTTAAAAGCCCCGATCGTTCGTACAGCAGACTTTAAAGCCTTTAACGGACGGGAAGCAGCATTGCGTGAACAGGGCATCCGCATTTTCGGACCAAAGGCCAGCGCAGCTCAGGATTTTGAACCTGAGTACATCACTGTTTCAAAAGATGGAAAAACCGCCTGGGTTACCTTACAGGAAAACAATGCCTTGGCCAAAATTGATGTGGCTTCTGCCAAAGTACTCGCTGTTTATCCATTTGGCTTTAAAGATCATGGCATGAAGGGTCATGGTATGGATGTCAGCGATGTGGATGGTGTCGACGGTAAAGGCAAAATCAATATTCAAACTTGGGCCAATGTCCGAGGCTTATATATGCCAGATGCGATTGCAAGTTTTGAGGTCGCCGGCAAAACCTATATTGTGTCTGCCAATGAAGGCGATGCCCGTGCCTGGGGTGAAAACAATCCTGCATATTTCAATAACGATACCAGCCAGGGCTTTGTAGAAGAATGGCGGGTGAAACACTTGGTCCATGCCAAAGGTTTTGACCGCCGTCTGGGCGATGATTTACCAGCCCATCTTCGGGTATTGGCCAAAGGTGCAGAACTCAATCCAACTAACTTTGCCTACTGCGGTGCTATTGTAGGGGATGCCAAAGACTGCCGTGAAGATCATCTTTTGGGCCGTTTAAATATTACGTGGACCGAAGGCTATCAAAAAAATGCCGATGGTACAGCCAAACTGAATGAACGGGGCAATCTGGTCTATGATCATTTATATAGCTTTGGTACACGCTCGGTCAGTATCTGGGTGGAAAATGATCAGCAGACCGGTTTAGAACTGGTATGGGATTCGGGCGATCAGTTTGAGCAGTATATTGCCAAACATCATCCTGAGATTTTCAACTTTAATCATGAAGAAGCCGGACTGGATAATCGCAGTGACAATAAAGGGCCGGAACCTGAAGGGGTGACCTTGGGGCAGATTGGTCAAAAAACCTTTGCCTTTATTGGGCTGGAGCGTGTCGGTGGCATCATGGTCTATGATGTGTCTACACCTGCATCACCAATCTTCGTGCAATATATTAATTCACGTGATTTTAAAGCAACCACAGCGCAGATTGAAATGGGACAAGCCGGTGATTTAGGACCGGAAGGTTTGGTATTTATCCCCGCCAAAGACTCCCCGAATAAGAAACCCCTCCTGGTGGTCGGCCATGAAGTCAGTGGCAGCACCACGATTTATCAATTAAATCTCAAGTAACCAAAAGCTTTTAGACTCAGGGCACTTCGGTGCTCTTTTTTGTAAGGTGACCGCATATATGACATTTTTGTCATTAAAATGAAATAAAACCGTCATAATCTTGGGCCAACTTTTCAGCAGTGCTGAAATCTCCTCGCGTATAGGTTTGTTTTTATGACAATCGAGATTTTGATGGTGATCGGCTTCTGTTTGGCCGCTTACTCTATTGTCGGAAATGATGTACCTCAAACCCTAGGGACATTTATTTCTTCGAATTCACATCGCCCATGGTGGGTGTTGTGGATTTATATCAGCTCAATTTTAATTGTCGTATTGGTCTATGGTTGGTATGCATCTGGGGTGGGTGATGCCTCATACGGTCGTTTAGAAACGATTCCTTTCCCTGAAGGTGGCATTACCTGGCTGTACATTGTGCCGCCAATTCTGCTGTTGATGCTGACCAAATACGGGATTCCAGTCAGTACCACTTTCCTGGTGCTTACGATTTTCTCTCCCGCCAGCTTAGGCTCGATGATGGTCAAATCGATGATGGGCTATGCCGTCGCCTTTATTGTAGCGATTGTCATCTATCGTTTTGTGGTCAAGCAGCTGGCACGGCATTTTGCTAAGACACGTCATCAGGAGCACTCCAAGGTCTGGATGGGCTTGCAGTGGGTTTCTACCGGTTTCCTGTGGAGTCAATGGCTGATTCAGGATCTGGCTAACATCTTCGTGTATGTGCCGCGTCAGGTACCGTTTGAATTCCTGATGTTTGCGATTGCGGTATTCGTAGTGTTGCTGGGCGTGATTCTGTATCAACGTGGTGGGGCCATCCAGAAAATTGTCGATACCAAAACCGGTGTGACCGACATTCGTGCTGCGACGATTATCGACTTCCTGTATGCCATTATCCTGTTGATCTTCAAAGAGTGGAGCAATATTCCAATGAGTACCACTTGGGTATTCCTGGGATTACTTGCAGGTCGTGAATTTGCCATGTCGATGATTCTGGATGAAGTCAACAAACATCGTACGTCACGCAATGTCAGTGCAGATGCCATGAAACTGATGTTCGGTCTGGCCATGTCGGTCATTCTGGCAACGACTTTGCCGATGTTTTATGACTTTGTGACGAATTATGGTCAATAAGTCCTGATATTAAAAATCCAATAAAAAAGCGAGCCAGGTGCTCGCTTTTTTCTTAATTGGAATGGTTTAAACCACAAATCTTTGCGGATGGCCTAAATTAGTTAAAGTTGTATAAATTTCTTCTTCGTGTTCGCAAATGATCAGTTTGGCGCGATGCTGTGGCGGTAAAAAACCATCTTCGACCGCACGGTCCAGCTGTGCAATCAAGGCATCATAGAAGCCATTCACGTTATAGAGCATCATCGGTTTCTGGTGCTGGTTTAGCTGACCCCAAGTGGCAATTTCCAGAATTTCCTCAAACGTGCCCAGTCCACCCGGTAATGCCACAAAGGCACAGGCCCGCTCGGCCATCATAGCCTTGCGTTGATGCATGCTGGTCACCACATGTAATTCGGTGAGCTGGTTATGGGCAATTTCATAATCCAGCATAAATTCAGGAATCACCCCTACAGCTTCACCGCCATGCTGGATCATGGCATCCGCGACCTGTCCCATCAAGCCAATACTGGCGCCACCGTAAACCAGCCCGAAACCATGTTCTGCCAGTCCTTGCGAGAGATGAATGGCTTTTTCTAAATAAACCGGTTTGTTGCCTGCACGTGAACCACAATAGAGTGCCACTAGAGGGCGAGTTGTTTTTGGGGAGTTGTCTTTAAAATAATCTGTCATTTGAATTACGCTTTGCATTTATTTTCTTCACCTTATCATTTTTCTTTCTTGTGACTCTAGCTTAATTAATAAATATGACAATTCTGTGAGCAGCTGCATTTTCACTGCATTACAGCCAGGCAAAATTCATCGATAAACAGCCATGAAAAAGGGTGAATTTCGATTTGATCTTGCTATACTAAAAATTGGTTTCACAACAATAGAACGAAAATGGGTAGTGGTAGTTGGCCGTGTAACTCTATAAATCGCCGTCAAGTAATTGGTATTGTTCAATATCAAAAATATTATGCTGTTTCATTACAGTCTCGGTTCATTCAATGCTGCAGTCCTGAGTTTCAGGAGCCAAGCGTATGATCTTTGAATGGATGTCGGACCCTTCAGCCTGGGTCGGCTTACTCACATTAATTGTTCTTGAGATTGTACTCGGGATCGACAATCTGGTTTTTATTGCCATTTTGGCGGAGAAACTGCCACCCGAACAGCGTAATGCAGCGCGGATTGTGGGCTTAATGCTGGCCTTGGTAATGCGTTTGATCTTGCTGGCCTCGATTGCCTGGGTGGTCACTCTGACTGATCCACTGTTCCATATTTTTGATCATGCTTTCTCAGGTCGAGATCTGATTCTATTGTTTGGTGGGGTGTTCCTGCTGTTTAAAGGCACCATGGAACTGCATGAGCGTCTGGAAGCCAAACCGGTCATCAAAGAAGAAAATCCGGTCCATGCAGTATTCTGGATGGTGATTGTCCAGATCGTGGTGCTGGATGCCGTTTTCTCATTGGACAGTGTGATTACTGCGGTTGGCATGGTCAAAGACCTGTCAGTCATGATGATTGCCGTGATTATTGCCATCGGGATTATGCTCTGGGCATCCAAAGCCCTGATGGATTTCGTCAACAGGCATCCGACCGTAGTGATTCTGTGTCTGGGCTTCCTGATGATGATCGGTTTCTCGCTGGTGGTCGAAGGCTTCGGTTTCCATATTCCGAAAGGCTATCTGTATGCTGCGATTGGTTTCTCGGTGATTGTCGAATTTATTAACCAGACCATGAAACGCAATCAGGAAAAAATGGTGACTACTACGGATATGCGCTACCGTACTGCTTCAGCAGTGATGCGGATGCTGGGTGGTAAACCTGCTCAGGACAATGATTCTTCTGAACCGGAAGATGTTCTGGCAACCCGTGCCTTTGCCGATGAAGTCTTTAATGATGACAATGGCATCTATCATAGTGTCATGGTACAGGGGGTACTGGGTCTGTCTGAACGTCCGGTCAAATCAGTGATGACACCGCGTCCTGAGCTAGAATGGATTGATCTGGACAATGATGCTGAAAGTATCAAAGAACAGTTATTGCAGATGAGTCATTCACGTCTGATCGTTGCACGTGGTGAACTGGACAATATTGCCGGGGTGGTACTGACCCATAAAGTCCTGAATGAATACATTGAAACCGGGGTGCTGGATTTTGAAAAGCACTTACGTGAACCGGTGATCGTGCATGAAAATGCCCAGGTACTGATGGTGATGGAGCAATTGCGTCAGGCTCCATTGCAGATGGCGATTGTCCTGAATGAATATGGTTCGATTGAAGGGATTGCCACCCCAATTGATGTACTGGAAGCGATTGCTGGTGAATTCCCGGATGAAGATGAGCTGCAAGCCGCCGCAGAAAGCCTGGAAGATGGTAGCCTGATTCTGGATGGTTCTACCGATATTCGTCACGTTTCCTTATTGCTGGATCGTGATCTGGTCAATGAAACCGAAGAATATTCAACTTTATCTGGCTATGTGTTATTCCATATGGCACGTTTACCGCATAGTGGTGAAAAGTTTGAAGCAGACGGGCATATCTTTGAAGTCGTCACCATGGACGGTCATAAGATCGACAAAGTGCATATCATTCCGCAGCTTCCTGCACAGGACTAGACTCTAGCCAATGTTTGGCCTGTAAAGTTTGCTAAAATAGCCCGCATTGTCGGGCTATTTTTATGGAACTGAAATGTCAGAAGCATGTCCATGTGGACAAGGCGAATATCACAGCTGTTGTCAGCCCTTACATGCAGGACAACGGGTCGCAGAGACTGCGCAGCAACTCATGCGTTCCCGTTATAGTGCCTTCGCCAAGCATGAAATCGATTACATCAAAACCACGACTGCGCTGGGTCAGCAACAAGCGCTGGACCTGCAGGCAATTAGTGAATGGAGTAAAGCCAATCAATGGTTAAAGCTTGAAATTGTTCAAGCCAATGAAAAACTAGATAAAAATCATGCCTTGGTCGAGTTTAAGGCACATTATCATGATGGCAAGCAGGCACAGGTGCATCATGAAGCTTCGCATTTTGTGAAGTTTGAAGGTCGCTGGTATTTTCTGGATCCGACTACAGACCATAACATCACCATGAAACAGGCCTGCATTTGTGGTTCGGGGAAAAAATTTAAGCAATGTTGTGCCGGATTCTTATAACTTTCACACAGATTTAGCTTAGAATAGCCGCCATCTCATAGCCTCAGGTGGAAGCAGGGCGATGTTACTGACCGTCATCTATATTATTGCAATTACCGCTGAAGCCATGACCGGGGCACTGTCCGCTGGCCGGCGCAGCATGGACTGGTTTGGCGTGATGATTATTGCCTGTGTCACGGCACTGGGCGGTGGTTCGGTCCGTGATGTTCTGCTCGGACATTATCCCTTGACTTGGGTCAAACATCCCGAATATCTGGTCCTGACCTGTTGCGCCGCCTTCGTCACCATCCTGATTGCCAAATGGATGCGACAGTTACGTAATGTCTTCCTGGTACTGGATGCCTTGGGGCTCATTGGCTTTACCATTATTGGCTGCCAGATTGCCCTGGAAATGGGACATGGTTTTGTGGTCAGCGCCGTCGCGGGTGTTTTGACCGGAGTGTCTGGCGGGATTTTGCGTGACATTTTATGTAATGACGTGCCGCTGGTGTTCCGCCGTGAACTGTATGCCAGTATTGCCTTTGTTTCAGTGATCTTTTACTGGCTCTGTAGCCACTACGGCTTGTCGCAGGATCTGACCATTTTGTCTACCCTGATTTTTGGTTTTAGCTTACGTCTGATCGCCATCTATTTTGGTCTGGAAATGCCAAAATTCATTTATAAAGATGATGATGAGCACTCGGCATCTTCCAAAGACGAATCTTAATTTTTAAATGTATAAAGTGCGGCAATAAAAATAGCCGCATTCAGCTCAATTCGTAGTATAAAAAATACAAAGCAGCCCACCTGTTGAGAAAGCAGCATCTCCCGTTCCACCTGATCAGAGATTTTTGTTATGGATTTAGTTTCTCGCATACAACGCTTACCGATTGGTAGGTTTCACTACACCTTGCTGGTGGTGATTGGACTGGGCTGGATGTTTGATGCGATGGATACCGGATTGATTTCCTTTATCCTGGCCAAAATGGCCGAAGACTGGCAGATGACTGCCGATCAAAAAAGCTGGGTGGTGTCGATCGGTTTTGTCGGCATGGCAATCGGGGCGATTTGTTCAGGTGGCCTGGCAGACCGTTTTGGCCGAAAAACAGTCTTTGCTGCGACCTTGGTCATTTATAGCCTGGCCACGGCAGCCTGCGCTTTTGCACCGAATCTGACCTGGCTGCTGGTATTCCGTTTTATTGTCGGTTTGGGCTTGGGTGGTCAGTTACCCGTGGCTGTGACGCTGGTCAGTGAATATATTCCTGCGCATGTACGTGGTCGTTTTATTGTCTTGCTGGAAAGTTTTTGGGGATTGGGCTGGCTGGTTGCGGCGCTGGTGTCGCGCTTTGTTATTCCTGATTTTGGCTGGCAAACTGCTTTCATGATCGGTGGTCTGCCTGCGCTGTATGCCATCGTGATCTGGAAAATGGTACCGGAATCTATTCCTTTCCTGATTAACCGTGGTCGTATAGAGGAAGCTTCGGCACTGGTCAAAAAGATTGAGCGTCAATGTGGCGTTCAAGTCTATGAAATTTTTGAAGTAAAACCAGTCGCAGAGAAGCAGAATATTTCATTTTCCCAGTTATGGTCGGGTATCTTTGCGCGCCGTACACTTATGCTGTGGCTGATCTGGTTCGGTATTATTTTCTCTTATTATGGCATTTTTACCTGGTTACCAAGTTTACTGGTCAAAGAAGGTTATAGCATTGTCCAGTCATTTGAATATGTGCTGATTATGATTCTAGCGCAGTTGCCCGGTTATCTGGTGGCGGCATGGCTGGTCGAAAAGCTGGGTCGTAAGCCGACTCTGGCCGGCTTTATCGGTATGTGCGCGATCTCGGCCTATTTCTTTGGCCAGTCGGGTAGTGTTACTGAAATCGTGATTTGGGGCTGTCTGATGTCCTTCTTTAATCTGGGTGCCTGGGGCGTGCTCTACACTTATACCCCGGAACAATATCCGACCAATATCCGTGCCTTTGGTTCAGGCTGGGCTGGTGCAGTAGGCCGGATTGGCGGTATCGCGGCACCTTTTGCAGTAACCCATCTGATGGGCATGCCAAACGGTTTCAGCTATGTCTTTACCATGTTTACGGCAGTTTTGGTCGCTGTCGCGATTGTGATTCTGGTCCTGGGTGAAGAAACCAAAGGCAAGACCCTGGAATCGATGGGCTTATAAAGGAATGAATTTTTAGTTGCTTAGGGCCTATAAAGTGGATATTTTTAGGCCATAAGACACAAATTGTCGCGCTGAACGATTTGATGCCCTTGTGTCATCTACAGCCACGACTTAGCATAAGAAACATTGATACAAAAACGAATTATTTAGGACTATAGGTTGTTATGACAAGCCTTGCGCATCATGCGACAGAAAACCGCTCCGTAGCAGAATTTACCGAACAAGCTTATCTGAATTACGCCATGTACGTGATTATGGATCGGGCACTCCCTCATATTAGCGATGGCCTGAAACCGGTACAGCGCCGGATTGTCTATGCCATGAGTGAGCTGGGCCTGAAATGGACCAGCAAACCGAAGAAATCGGCACGTACTGTTGGTGACGTATTGGGTAAATACCATCCGCATGGTGACTCGGCCTGTTATGAAGCCATGGTGCTGATGGCACAGCCCTTTAGTTATCGTTACCCGTTTATTGAAGGGCAGGGCAACTGGGGTTCACCGGATGATCCAAAGTCTTTCGCAGCGATGCGTTATACCGAAGCCAAGCTTTCCCAGTACAGTGAACTATTACTGTCTGAACTGGGACAGGGCACCTGTGAATGGCAGGACAACTTTGACGGTTCGATGAAAGAACCGGTGAACTTGCCGGCACGTGTACCGAACATCTTGCTGAATGGCACCACTGGTATTGCTGTCGGTATGGCCACAGACATTCCACCGCATAACCTGCGTGAAGTGGTCAAAGGGACGATTGCGCTAATTCGTAATCCGAACCTGACCGATGAAAAAATCGCAGAATATATTCCTGCGCCAGATTTGCCGACCAAAGCCGAAATTATCACCCCACCTGCTGAACTATTAAAAATTCAAACCACAGGTCGTGGCAGTTATCGCATGCGTGCGGTTTATAGCGTCGATAAAAACGAAATTATCATCACGGAACTGCCTTATCAGGTGTCCGGTTCCAAAATTATCACCCAGATTGCCGATCAGATGCAGGCCAAAAAACTGCCATTGGTCAGCGATGTACGGGATGAATCGGATCATGCCAATCCAACCCGTTTAGTGATTGTTCTGCGTTCGAATCGTATTGATGCCGAATCGGTGATGAGTCACTTGTTTGCCACCACCGATCTGGAATCCAGTTATCGTGTCAATATGAACATGATTGGTGCCGATGGCCGTCCACAGGTGAAATCGATTCGTCGTATTTTGCTGGAATGGATTGAGATCCGTAAAACCACGGTAACGCGTCGTCTGCAATATCATCTGAACAAGATCGAAAAACGCCTGCATATTCTTGGTGGTCTGATCATTGCTTATCTAAATATTGACGAAGTGATTCAGATTATTCGTGAAGAAGATCAGCCCAAGCCGGTACTGATGCAGCGTTTTAATATTGACGAGATTCAGGCCGAAGCGATTCTGGAACTGAAATTGCGTCATTTGGCCAAGCTTGAAGAAATGGAAATGCGCCGTGAGCAGGAAGAACTGGAAGCGAAAGCAGCAGTGATTCGTGAACAACTGGCCAATCCGGAATCTTTAAAAAACCTGATCATTGCTGAACTGAAAGACGATGCCAAGAAATTTGGTGATGATCGCCGTTCGCCAATCGTGCAGCGCGCTGAAGCGGCGGCAATTAATGAAAATGAAATGTTGCCGGCCGATCCTGTAACAGTGGTGTTATCAGAGGCAGGTTGGATTCGCTGTGCCAAAGGTCATGAAGTCGATGCAGAAAATCTGAATTTCCGTGCCGGTGATCAGTACTTGAGTCATGCACAGGGCAAATCCAACCAACGCGTTTATGTATTAGATGACACTGGGCGTAGCTATGCCTTGGCCATCAATACGTTGCCGTCTGCGCGTGGTCTGGGCGAACCGCTCAGTTCAAAACTGTCTCCCGGCAGCGGAGTGGGTTTTAAACAGGTTCTGGTGGCAGAGGATGAAACTGAAATTCTAGCAGCAAGCAACAAAGGCTATGGCTTTAAAACCCAGGCCAAGCAGCTGGATACTAGTGCCAAAGCCGGGAAAGCTTTCCTGAATTTATCTGAAGGGGCAGAGGTCATGAACCTGCAGCCACTCGAAGATGCCACACATGTTGCACTGCTCAGTTCAGCAGGACGCCTGTTGATTGTCGATTTAACAGAATTACCTGTATTGAACAAAGGTAAAGGAAATAAATTGATACAACTTGAAGATGATGAACAAATTTTGTCCATGACAATATTGAAGCTTGATGAAATAATTCAAGTGCTTGCAGGACAACAGCAGTTAAAATTAAAAGGGGATGATTTGCGTAAATATATCGGCAAGCGCGGTGCAAAAGGACAGCTTTTACCACGCGGATATCAAAAAGCAAATAAACTGTTGATTCAAAGATAAGACTAGCATCCATCCTGCGAAATACGTTATATATGAACAACGATTCAACAAGATGGATGCAATATCGCACATATACAAGTCTAAAAATGGCGTGTGATATTGAAAAAAACAGTTGAAATACTAAGGATTATGATTGGAGAGATGGCCATTATGGAAAAAATTTGGTTTGCTGAATACCAAAAAACAGGGATTCCAGAAACAGTAGAATTACCAGCAGAAAATACTTCTCTAGTAGATATTTTTGAGCGTAATTTCCAAAAATTCGGCTCGCGTGATGCCTTTATCTTTATGGATAAGGCCATGACTTTCAATGAATTGGAAGAGGCGAGCCGTAAGTTTGCAACTTATCTACAAAGCTTGGGGTTAGCAAAAGGTTCACGTGTGGCAGTGATGATGCCAAACGTTCTTCAGTATCCGGTTGTGGCACTTGGGGTGTTCCGCGCAGGTTTGGTACTGGTCAACGTGAATCCACTCTACACATCGCGTGAACTTGAGCATCAATTGAATGACTCAGGTGCTGAAGTACTGGTGATTATTGAAAACTTTGCTTCTGTTTATCAAGCGATTATTGGTAAAACACCAGTGAAGCATGTCGTGGTCGCTTCTGTCGGTGACATGCTGGGTGCCTTGAAAGGAACTTTGGTAAATTTTGTCTTGCGTTCTGTGCGCAAGCAAATTCCAGCTTGGGATATTCCAGGCCATGTGAGATTTAATGCGGCGTTATCTAAAGTTAATCCAAGTAACTATAAACGCCCTGAATTGACCCTTAGTGATACAGCAGTTCTTCAATACACAGGTGGTACGACGGGTGTATCTAAAGGTGCTGAACTGACACATCGTAACCTGGTTGCGAACATGTTGCAGTGTGACGGCATCTTCCAGAGTAAATTTGGTGCGCAAGATGGTCAGCCAGATGACCGTATTTTCTGTGCCTTGCCGCTTTATCATATCTTTGCATTCATGGTATGCGCACTTTACGGTATGTACAAAGGTCAGGCGAACGTTCTGATTCCAAACCCGCGTGATTTACCTGCGGTGATGAAAGAACTACGTAAATATCAACCGACTTTCTTCCCGGCAGTGAATACACTGTTCAATGCGCTGGTAAACAATGAAGAGTTTAAGCAACTTGATCATAGTAAACTGAAAATGGCGATGGGCGGCGGTATGGCCGTACTTCCTTCTACTGCAGCAGCATGGAAGAAAGTTACCGGAACCAATATCGTTGAAGGCTATGGTTTGTCTGAAACTTCTCCGGTGGCAACAGCAAACCCACCTGCGTCTGAAGAATTCAGTGGCACTATTGGTATTCCATTACCATTGACTGAAGTGGCTATTCTGGATGATGAAGGCAATGAAGTTCCACTGGGTGAGCAAGGTGAAATTTCAATCCGTGGTCCTCAGGTCATGAAAGGCTATTGGAACCGTCCGGATGAAACTGAAAAGGTCATGGTGAATGGCTTCTTCCGTACCGGTGATATCGGTGTTATGGATTCACGTGGTTATGTGAAAATTGTAGATCGTAAGAAAGACATGATTCTAGTGTCTGGTTTTAACGTCTATCCATCTGAAATTGAAGAAGTTGTAGCAACTCATCCAAAAGTACTGGAAGTGGCTGCGATTGGTGTGCCAGATGAAAAATCGGGTGAAGTGCCAAAACTGTTTGTCGTGAAAAAAGATCCGTCTTTAACCACAGAAGAAGTTTTAGCATTCGCTAAAGAAAACCTGACCGGTTATAAACGTCCACGTTATGTCGAGTTTATGGATGAATTGCCAAAATCAAACGTAGGTAAAATCCTGCGTAAAGATTTACGTAAAACAGCCTAATACCTATAAGAAAAAAAAGCGCCGTCAGGCGCTTTTTTTGATTTGGACTTTTTATTTTTTCATTAACCAGCGGTCAAAATAAGGACGGCCTACACCAACTACTCCCAAGAAGATAAACATAGTGCCAAACTGACGGGTAAATCCGGTTTGATTAAAGCTGCCATAACTTAGAATGTTATCGATCAAACAATACACCAGAATCGCGACCAGCCAGTGCCAGAGTGGCATACGCTTGATACCGACGAAATAAAAGGCAATCCATAAAATGGCAAAGGTGAAGATCGGTGACCAAATATTCATATTGGCACAAATGACGGCCATCAAAAATGCCACAATCGGCAGGACAATTTTTAATACGCGATCCACTTGACGTTGATGCTGGCGTTGTTTCTCGAGGACATCGAACATTTCATTTTGATCAGGCGCGACCATAGTGAATCCTTAACAAGTAATAAAAAGCACTCTATTTAACAAAATTTATTCACGAAATGCCATGCTATGATAGAGATAAAATTTTCATGAGAAAAAACAGATGCACAGCATTAGTGGGGTTATTTATCTCATTTTGGCCGCTTGTCTTTTGCCTTATGTGTTTACATTGATTGCAAAAAAATCAGCAGGCTTCAGCAGCAAAGACAATCAGAATCCACGGGCATTTTTAGAAAAGTCTTCAGGCTTGGCCAGTCGCGCCAATGCTGCCCAGCAGAATAGCTTTGAAAGTTTGCCACTCTTTATTGCTGCGATCTTGATGGCAGAGTACATGGTGATATCACAAGATTTGGTCATGATTTTTGGTGTGGCTTATCTGGTTTTTCGTGTGTTGTACGGAATCTGCTATCTGGCCAACTGGGCGACTTTACGCTCTATCGTATGGTTGCTCTCGATGTTATGTCCTGTGACCTTATTGCTGCTGATCATCAAGTTGGTTTAAGTCATCAGGTCTGCGGACATATTTACAGTTCGATATTTTAAAATCCAAAAAAATCTTTAAAAACCGTTATAATTGTCGCGGTTTTTTAAAAGATATAACTTGTTAAAGAGTGATGCTATGAGCTACAGCAATATCCCAGCGGGTAAAGATGCGCCAAACGATATCTATGTGATCATCGAAATTCCTGCAAATGCAGCACCAATCAAATACGAAATCGATAAAGATTCTGATGCGTTATTTGTAGACCGTTTCATGGGTACAGCAATGTTCTACCCAGCAAACTACGGTTATGTACCAAACACACTATCGCTTGATGGTGATCCATTAGACGTACTGGTTGTAACGCCTCATCCAGTAGAGCCAGGTTCAGTCATTCGTTGTCGTCCTGTCGGTAAATTGAACATGGAAGATGACGGTGGTGTTGATGCGAAACTGGTTGCAGTTCCACATGACAAACTGACTCCAATCTACAAAGATGTTCAGGAATATACTGATCTTCCTCCATTGTTGATTAGCCAGATCGAACATTTCTTCCAGCACTACAAAGATTTAGAGCCAGGAAAATGGGTCAAGCTCAGTGGTTGGGAAGGTGCTGATGTTGCGAAACAAGAAGTACTGGACTCAATTGCTGCTTATGCAGAAGCACATAAATAATTGCTTTTTGTCGTCTAGGGTTTAACTTTTTAAAGCCTGGAATAAAAAAACCTGCACATTGTGCAGGTTTTTTTATGACTTGAAATTCGTGTGAATTAGAATAATTTCACAGGAATGTCTAACCAGATACGCCATTCATTAGTGTCACCAATATAGTTAGATTGATAATCATCACTTGCACGGTAGTAAGAATGACGAAGACGTAAGCTTGCATCTTTCGCAAAACCAGACTGAACAGTATATTTCACTTGGTTAAAGAATTCGCGCTCATGCTCATTATCACTGATCATAGTACCTGCATTGTTAGTAGCTTTAATATCCCAACCATAAACAAAAGCAGATGTCCAAGATAATCCAGGAACATTTACAGCACCAAAGTCAAATGTATATTGAAGTTGCGCTGATTTTTCGTCATTACCAATAAAGTCAGACAGGTATGAATTCGGCATATAAATCGATTGTTTACCATCACCTACGCCTGTACCCAAACCATAGTCATAGCCAGTGTTACCAAAATTTTGCTGGTAAGCAAGCATGACATTATGTGGACCATGATTATAAGTTGTAGATAAAGCTAAAATAGTATTATCGAATGAATCATCTGGTGAGCCGATTTGAGAATAAAGATATGGATTTGCTTCTTTATCCCATTTTGTATGGTAACCACTGAAATCATGAGTTAATGTGCTTTTATCTGCCAATGCATAGCTATAGTTGGCATTAACATAGTGGCGGTCTAAGCGGTCTTTAATGTCTGTACCATAATAAGAAGCATTAACTGCATCATTAAATTTATATTTCGCGCCCCAAACCACTGCACGATCCAGCTTTGCACCATCGGAATTGATTTGGTTGGAAAGCTGATTTTCTGTGAATTTACCAGCAATCAGGTTTAAGTTTTCAATTTCGTTACTTTGAACCAATACGCCAGTATAGTATTCAGGCACTAAACGCGCAGTATTGCTTGCAAGTACAGGTAAGTCTAAAACCTGAGTACCGTAAGTCGCAGTCGTATTTGATACACGAGCTTTCACATATGCACCGCCACGAGCCCAGTGGTCATAAGCATCTTTAGTACCATCAGCATTATTTTGAGGGTGGACTGGGATCATATCATTGCCAGTATGACCATTTTCACCCAATTTAAATGAAGCATCACCAATAATACCAGCACCAAAGCCTACAGTACCTTGAGTAAAGCCAGAGTCTAGTTTAACAATCGCAGTTTGTGCAAATGAGCTCGTATCTGGTACGTTATTTTTCTTGTCACGGTGCAAATAGCCGGTACGGAAAAGTACAGAACCTTCAGCATCTTCTACAAAACCTTTAGACTCGCTTTGCTCGCTAGCGAAAGCGGTAGAAACCAAAGCAGCCTGAATCAAAACTGCTAATGTTAATTTTTTTGAATTTTGCATTGGGAAGAGAGCCTTATACAAATTGATCGGAATTTTTTAGGAATTGTATAAGAATTGCTGAAAAAATGTCATTTTTTATTGGATATATTCCACTAAAGTTTAGATTTTTTTAACTCAAATTAAACAATAGCAAGGATTTGAGGTGATTAATTTCTAACCTATCGGTAAAAAGTGAGTAAAAACATAATTTTATTGGAAATTATAAATGATATTTCTAAAGTGGTGAAATGAATGTGATCAGCTTATTTATTTTGAAACGGGAGAAAAATATGATCAAAAATTACGCACTATTTTTTAGCACAAATTTTAATCATTACAAAAATGGAATCAAAATGGGGCAAATTGTAAATGATTATGTATAAGTATTAAAAAAGTGATGAAATAGCCTTAAATACATTTATTTAAAAGAAAGCCTAGATAATTCAGTTTTTTATAATTCAAATTTTAAATTAAAAACAATAACTTAAATTTTATTTATATTTTTAGATTTATTATTTTGGTTCCTTTTATCCAGATTGGCATAGCTCTTGCAAATTTTGAGCTTGAGTTTAATCAATGATCATAAAAACGTCTCAGACGATCTGGGGGAGCCACACAATGAAATTAACATTAAAAGTATTATCTCTTGCTTTATTGGGCGCTGTATCTTCTTTTACTTTTGCTGAAGAACCTGTTGCTGAACATACGGTATCTGGAAATATCAGCGTACTTTCGAGCTATAACTTGCGTGGTATTACTAACATTCCTGAAAATAGCGGCGCTACCTTACAAGGTGGACTTGATTATAACCATGCGTCTGGCTTCTATGCAGGTTGGTGGGGATCTACGCTAGATTACCCTTTGTCTGAAGAAGGACGTGATGCTTTCGAAAATAACTTCTATGCTGGCTATAGCCATGCAGTCAATGATGACTTAGGTTTAACGATCGGTACGACCTACTATTATTATTATGAATCTGATGTCAATTCTGATGGATTTGAGCTGTTACTGGGTATGAGCTATAAAGATTTGGGCGTTACAGCACAAACTCTTCTTGAAGATACTACTTGGGGCAATGCAGGTGATACCTATTTAAAAGCTACTTATAGCTATGCTTTACCACAAGATTTCAGCTTGGATACAGCTTTAGGCTTATACGCTTATGAAAAATCAGGTGACTTTATTGAAGGAACTACAGAAAGTTTTGGTTTCCGTCATTTTGACATCGGTTTAAGCAAGCCACTTGGTGACACAGGTGTAACTGCAAGCATGAATTATATCTTGGGTGGTTATGATCGTTTTGATGAAAAACAAAAGAATAAAGTCGTATTTGGACTGGGTTATAGCTTCTAATCCTCTTTAGATAAAAAGGCGACCTTAGGTCGCCTTTTTTTAATGATCTAAATCTGCTGCTGCCCGCGATAAGAAAGGGCCTCCGAAAGATGCTGACTTTGAATATCTGGACTTTGATTTAAATCGGCAATGGTGCGTGCAACACGCAAGACCCGATGATAGCCGCGCGCTGATAAATTCAGTTTTTGCTGAGCCATTTCAAGCATATTCTGAGCAGACTGATCTAATGCGGCATATTGCTCTAACTGCTTTGGACTCAAACTCATATTCAAGGTATTTTGCCGTTGCATCTGAATTTCATAGGCTGCAATGACGCGTTGTCTAACCGTTTCTGAGTTTTCTGTAGGTCGATTGTCCTGTAATTCATGCGCTTGTAATGGCGGTACATCAATATGCAAATCAATCCGATCCAGCAACGGGCCTGAAATCCGGTTCTGATAGCGCTTAATACTTTCTGGTGAACATTGGCAGCGGATATCCTGATTAAAGGCATAACCACATGGACAGGGATTCATGGCAGCCACCAACTGGAAATTGGCCGGGAAAGTAATTTGACGTGACGCTCGGGAAATGACGATTTCTTTTGCTTCCAAAGGCTGACGTAGAACTTCCAGCACTTTGCGGTCGAATTCTGGTAGCTCGTCCAGAAATAAAACCCCTAAATGTGCCAGGGTAATTTCTCCTGGTTTGGGGTGTGAGCCGCCACCGACCAATGCTACTGCAGAAGCAGTATGGTGCGGTGCTCGAAAAGGCCGTTGCCCAAAAGGGTGATTGGCATTCGCCACCGAATAAATACTGGCCACTTCCAGATTTTCCTGCGTCTTTAAGGGCGGTAAAATACTGGCCAATCGAGAAGCTAGCAAGGTCTTGCCTGTTCCAGGGGGGCCTCGGAACAGCAGGGAATGACCACCTGCCGCGGCAATTTCTAAAGCACGCCGTGGTCGTAATTGTCCTTTTACATCCGCAAGATCAAACTTATAAAAATGGTCTGTAGCGAGTGGGCCGGCTTCTATTTGCGGCAAGCGCTGCGCTTGGGAAAGATGTTCACACACTTCTTTTAAATGATTGGCTGCAAAGACTTTAAAGTCTGGGAGCTGACAGGCTTCCTGTGCATTTGGGCCAGGTAAAATCAGTTGATGCTGGTCGCTTTGACAGGCAATGGCAATACTCAAGGTACCGCTGACAGGACGTAATTGACCATCAAGGGCCAACTCGCCAATAAATTCAAGATGCTCGGTGCAATCTTCTGGAAGCTGACCTGAAGCCACTAAAATGCCTAAAGCAATCGGTAAATCCAGACGTGATCCATCTTTTGGTAAATCTGCAGGGGCCAGATTAATGGTCAGACGTTTGGTCGGAAATTGAAAGCCGCTATTCAAAATGGCAGAGCGTACCCGGTCTTTACTTTCACGTACCGCCGCTTCGGGAAGCCCTACTATAGTGAGCGAAGGCATACCCGAACTGACATGAACTTCGACTTCAATTAAAGGCGCATGCAGGCCCAGTAAGCCTCGCGTATAAATTTTGGCAAAAGACATTATTATTGTTCCAATATGGTGCGTTATTTTTATAGTTCTGGTGTCTTTTGTGCACTGTACTTGTGCTTATTTTTTGTTCGAAATTTTCTCTTCTAATGCTTCCACCTGTTTCAGTAAATCATTCAGGCGATGATTGGCATTATTTAGGGCAGTACGCTGACGTTCTATTTCTTCTTTAGACACCAAATCCATTTTCGCCACAGCTTCATTTAACAGGGCACGGATATTATGTTCCAAATCTTTCTTGGGTTGTTCGACTTGCTGCAAAATTGCTTGTAATAAAGTTTCAATCATCGTCTGATCCATCGCCGTAGAAAGGAACCGACAGTTTAGCATTGCTAAAATGCAGACTATAGTATTTCAGACAAAATATAGACTTATTCGATTAAAGATATTGTAAAAATCCACATAAAAAATGTCTATTTTTTGAAGATTCAAAGTCTTTATCCGTATAAAATAAGGTATAAATAAACCACATGCCGGGCTTTCTAATTTCCCCCGACCTTAGGAATCTTGGCATGAAATTTGAACGTAAAACCTTACTGGTGAAATAAGCCGAAGGAAAACAAACATGAAGCTCGTAACTGCAATTGTAAAACCTTTTAAATTAGATGATGTTCGCGAAGCATTGTCTGAAATTGGTGTTCAAGGCATCACTGTAACTGAAGTGAAAGGCTTTGGTCGTCAAAAAGGCCACACTGAACTCTATCGTGGTGCTGAATACGTTGTAGATTTCTTGCCGAAAGTCAAAATTGAAATCGCGATTAGCGATGAAATGGTAGACGCGGTGATTGAATCTATTACTCGTGTGGCGAGCACTGGAAAAATCGGTGACGGAAAAATTTTCGTGACTAACTTAGAACAAGTCATCCGTATTCGTACAGGTGAAACAGGTGCAGACGCTGTCTAACTTGGCACGAAGTTTGCTGAGTACCTAATAACTCACAAAAACTTGGTTGGGGGATACGAATGAAAAAAATGCTACTCGCGTTCGGCATGGCCGGCGCTCTTTTTGGTGGTTCTGTTGCATGGGCTGAAGAAGCTGCAACAGCAACAACACCGACAGAAGAAATTGTGCTTGTTGAAGAAGCAGGCGATACAACAAATACAACAACAGACACTACAGCAGCAATTGCTGAAGCAGCGCCAGTTGAAGCTGCAGCACCTGCAGAAGAAGAACCAACGCTAGATACCGGCGATACCGCCTGGGTTTTAACCTCTACCGCTCTAGTTTTACTCATGACCATTCCTGGCTTGGCGCTATTTTATGGCGGTATGGTCCGCAAGAAAAACGTTCTAGCGACGATGGCACATAGCTTTATTGCTGCAGCGGTGGTCAGTATTGCCTGGGTGATTGTTGGTTATACCCTAGCTTTCGGTGAAGGCAATGCCTTTATAGGCGGCCTGGACAAGTTCATGCTGGCCGGTATTACCACAGAGGCGCTTTCAGGCACGATTCCTGAAATCCTGTTTGTGATTTTCCAAATGACTTTTGCCATCATTACGGTTGCCATCATCAGCGGTTCGATTGCAGAACGTATGAAATTTGGTGCTTTTGTTGCTTTCATTGCACTTTGGGTGGTGATTGTCTATGCACCAATTACCCACTGGGTATGGGGTGGTGGCTGGTTAGGTAACGACGGCGCGCTGGATTTTGCTGGTGGTACGGTTGTACATATCAACTCGGGGGTTGCCGGTCTGGTAGCAGCGTATATGCTGGGCAAACGTATGGGCTTGGGTCGTGAATCTATGGCGCCGCATAACCTGACGCTTACTGTGGTCGGTGCATCTTTGCTCTGGGTGGGCTGGTTCGGTTTCAACGGTGGTTCTGCATTAGGTGCAAACGGTTCTGCAGGCTATGCTTTGATCGTGACTCAAGTCGCAGCAGCGGCAGCAGCCATCTCTTGGTTAATCACTGAAAAACTGGCACGCGGTAAAGCTTCTGTACTGGGCGGTGTATCAGGTGCAGTTGCCGGTCTGGTGGTTATTACTCCAGCTGCAGGTTTTGTGACTGTAGGCGGTGCATTGGCGATGGGTCTGATCGGTGGTGTGGTGTGTTTCTGGGGGATTACAGCACTGAAACGCGCATTGAAAGCCGATGATTCTTTAGATGCCTTTGGCTTGCATGGTGTAGGTGGTATTGTCGGTGCGATTTTAACCGCGTTCTTTGCCAGCGAATTCATCATGGGTGACAATGCTCCTGCCAATGTCATGCATCAGCTTTGGGTACAAGTGGAAGGTGTACTGGCGACAATTGCTTACTCTGCGATCATGACCTTCATTATCCTGAAAGTCATCGACTTGATCATTGGAATCCGTGTAGCATCTGATGACGAGCGTATGGGTCTGGATTTAAGCCAACATGGCGAACGTGTCGAATAATAATAAATACACCACAATCAATATATAGTGTAAAACAGCCCGAATGGGCTGTTTTTTTTCTATATGTTGCGTAAAACTCTACAAAGTTTGTAATTTTTGCTACACTCGGAATCCATCTGGATTTGTTCAATTAAACCGCTATGCATTGCCCATTTTGCAATACTGCAGACAGTAAAGTGATTGATTCACGCCTGGCAGCTGAAGGCTGTCAGATTCGTCGTCGCCGTGAATGTGTCAGTTGTAATGAACGCTTCACTACCTTTGAAAGCTATGAAGTGGTGATGCCGCGCGTCATCAAGTCGGATGGTAAAAATGAACCTTTCGATGAAGCTAAATTACGCCGTTCCCTGATGCATGCCTTACAAAAACGCCCGGTGACCCAAGAGCAGATTGAAACGGTGCTGAGCGATATTCAGCTACAGATTCGTCGTTTAGGTGAGCGTGACGTGAAATCACGTACCATCGGTGAAATCGTGATGCAGTCTTTATTTGCTCTGGATCATGTTGCTTATGTGCGTTTCGCTTCGGTCTATCAGGATTTTCAGGATGTTGAAGCTTTTCGTCATCAGATTGAACAGATGCAACAACGAGAATTACAAGAATAAGCATGGTTGAACTGAATCAAGATCAAGTCTGGATGCGCCGGGCCATTGAATTGGCTCGTCAAGGGCAATATTCCACCAAACCGAATCCGAATGTCGGCTGCGTCATTGTTAAAGATGGTGTGATTGTTGGAGAAGGTTTTCATCCTCAAGCCGGCCAGCCACATGCTGAAGTGTTTGCGTTGCGTCAGGCCGGTGAACAGGCACGTGGTGCAACCGCTTATGTGACTTTAGAACCTTGTGCGCATTATGGCCGTACGCCGCCTTGTGCCAAGGGTCTGGTTGAAGCAGGTGTGGCTAAAGTTGTCGTGGCCTGTCCAGATCCCAATCCGCTGGTGGCTGGCAAGGGTGTACAGATCCTGAAAGATGCCGAAATCGAAGTCGAGATTGGCATCTGTGAAGATGAAGCGCATCAGCTGAATCAAGGCTTCCTGAAAGCCATGGCGACCGGTATGCCTTATATGCGTTTAAAAATTGCCTCAAGTCTGGATGGCCGTACCGCGATGGCATCGGGTGAATCAAAATGGATTACCGGTGTAGCAGCACGTCAGGATGTACAGCACTGGCGTGCGATTTCAGGCGCAGTGATTACCGGGATTGATACCGTTCTTGCGGATGACTGTGAACTGAATGTGCGTCAACTGGATGGCCTTGAAGATATCAAGACTGTGGTGCAACCGAAACGGATTATTCTGGACCGTCAGGGGCGTTTACCACTCAACGCAAAAATTTTAGTGCAACCTGAAACAGTGATGGTCATGGGGCCATTTCGTCAAGAGCTTGCAGACCTGGGTGTGCTACACTTGCCGGTACAGCCTTTAGCAGAATTATTAAAGCAACTGGTTCAGCAGCATCAGATTTATGATGTCCTGGTGGAAGCAGGAGCGACCTTATCTACGGCATTTTTACAACAAAAATTGGTTGATGAACTGATCAGTTACGTTGCACCGACCCTATTGGGTCAGTCTGCGCGTACCATGTTTAATGCAGAATTTAGCCATATGGCCGAACAACTCCGATTTAAGCTGCGCGATGTAACTCGCTTAGGTGATGACGTGCGCTTCAGGCTAATTCCTTTTCAAGAGACACTATGAGTTCAGAGTCTACGGTTTATCATAAACGTCGCCATGCGGCACGTACCACCGATGAATATCTTTTCCATCAGCTGGTTCCTTATCTAGGTAACAAACGCCGTTTACTGCATTTAATTCTGGAAGCGTTGGAAAGTACAGGAACCCTGAAACGTAGCGATGGTCGTGCGCCGATCTTTGCTGATTTTTTTGCCGGTTCAGGTGTGGTTTCACGTTTGGCCCGTCAGAATGGCTATCGCGTGATTGCCAATGACTGGGAGCCGTATAGCCATGCGCTGAATCATGCAGTACTGGCCTGTACGGAAGCGCCAGCATTTAAAGAGCTGGGTGGTTATCAGAAAGCGATTGATTATCTAAACCGTCTGCCGGAAGTGAAGGGCTGGGTGACGCATAACCTGTGTCCGCGCAATGATGAAATTTATGATCCGGCCCGTGACCGTTTGTTCTTTAAACGTCGTAACGGCATGCGTATTGATGCGATTCGTCAGCAGATTGCCGCCTGGCAGGCCCAAGGTGCAATTGATGATGTGGAAATGTCTGCCTTGCTGGCGCCTTTGCTGTATTCCGCCAGTTTTGTCAGCAATACTTCTGGTGTTTTCAAAAGCTTCCACCATGGCTGGGGCGGGAAAACCCAAACTGCGCTGGAACGGATTGAATCTTTACTGTGGCTAACGCCAAGCCGTTTTTGTGAGTCGGATCAGAAAAAGGGGATGGCCGCAGAAATGTGGTGTGTCGATGCCCAGCATCTGGCCAATCAGATGAGCGGCTTTGAAGTGGATGTGGCTTATCTGGATCCGCCGTATAATCAGCATGCGTATAGCAGTAATTACCATGTTCTGAATGCGTTGACCTTGTGGGATCAGGCCGATTTGCCGACTCCGGATACTAAGGGCTTTAAGAGCGGGATTGACCGAGCATGGCGCAAAGAGCGTCCGAGCCAGTACAATTCCTCTAAATATGCCAAAGAAGCTTACGAGAGCCTGTTGGCCACCATCAATGCACGTTTCATTCTGACCAGTTATTCAACTGACGGTAATATCAGCGCTACCGATTTGTTACAGGCCAATCTGAAACGTGGCCGGGTGACCTTGCTAACCCAGGATGTGCCGCGTTATCGTGTTAGCAAACAGCGCCAGTCTGAACGTGCCCGCGTGCTGGAATTTATTGTGATTACCGATACCCACGCCAAGTCAGGTCCACCGATCCGTCAATTACTCAGCCAGCTGCATCATTATGCAGAATTGGGCGGTGTGGATACGACCGGCGTTAGTACCCAGTTGGCCCTCTGGTAAAAGAATTGAAAAGGAAATAAAAATGTTTACAGGTATTATCGAAAGCCTCGGCAAAGTCGAAAGTCTGCAAAGCGTTGGCGGCGATGTACGTTTACGCATCCAGACCGATCTGGACATGTCTGATGTACATCTGGGTGATTCTATTGCGACCAACGGCATCTGCCTGACCGTGATCGACTGGGGCGAGAACTGGTATGCGGCTGATGTTTCCCGTGAAAGTCTGAACCGGACCACGCTCGGCACCTGGAAAGCCGGTCAACCTGTCAATGTTGAAAAAGCCATGTTGCCGACTACGCGTTTTGGCGGTCATATTGTGTCAGGTCATGTCGATGCAGTCGGCGAGATCACGCTGGTTCGTGAAGATGCCCGCTCGATTTATTATGAAGTGACTGCGCCTGCTGAAATTGCCAAATACCTGGCAGAAAAAGGCTCGGTTACAGTTGATGGTATTAGCCTGACGATTAATCATTTGCGTGGCAGTGTGATCAGTCTGAACCTGATTCCGCATACGGCTGAACGTACCAATATCGGTACCTGGAAAGTTGGCAGCAAGGTCAATCTGGAGGTTGATGTGCTGGCACGTTATATCGAGCGTTTATTGCTCGGTGATAAAGCCGCCGAAACCACTGAACAATCGAAAATCAGCATGGATTTTCTGGCTGAAAATGGTTTCTTAAAATAAGAGAAATGTTGATTTACTGAACAGTCTGATTGAAAAATTAGACTGTTTTTTTATTTTTCGGGATAATCAGCAGTTCAACTTGCAAATATTGCCTTGGTGGACGGGTCGAATGCTCGATTTTTTACTTAACTTGGAACAGTCATTGCCGCTATTGCTCGATCAATATGGGGTATGGATTTATGCAATCCTGTTTCTGGTGATTTTTGCAGAAACCGGTTCAGTGTTTTTCTTTTTCCTGCCCGGCGACAGTCTATTGCTGGCTGTGGGAGCTTTATGTGCCAGCAGCGATCTGGTGACCCTGCATTCGATGGGGCTGTTGTTATTCACTGCTTCGGTGCTGGGCTATAGCGTGAATTATTACACCGGAAAAGTTCTTGGCTTAAAATATTTCAATCAACATTCACGCTATTTTAAGCCGGAATATATGGTGAAAACCAACCACTATTTTATGAAACATGGCGGTAAAACTATTTTAATCGCACGTTTTATTCCCTTTGTCCGCTCATTTGGCCCTTTTGCTGCCGGTTCAGCGCATATGAGCTTTGCCACATTCAGCTTTTATAATATTGCGGGTGGCATCCTCTGGATTGGCACTTTATTAAGCATTGGCTATCTGCTCGGAAATGCTGCCTTTATGCTGGCAGATTTTTTTTAAGATGCGACATAGAAGATAAAAAAGCCCGAATTTTCGGGCTTTTTTAATGTGAAAGGATCATTTAAATATTGCGTGGCTGATCAGAAAATTCAGAATTTTTCAGCATATACTCGATTTCTTCTTTGGCTGCCGCACGCATTTTTTCACGAAGTGCATTCACGGTCTGTTCAATCACGGTTTCTGCCTCAAGTTCCAGACGTAAACGCACACTTTCTAATTCGGATAAAATGGACTGGTCCTCAATCTGGATGCGACCTTTGGCAAAATCAAAAGTCGTCTCAGGATTTTTTGCATAACGTGCGACATAGTGCTGCACTTCAGCCTCTAGATGCGTATTTATTTCAGCAAGCACCTCACTCTGTTCGCTAAATTTACGCTGTTCCTCATGACGTAGCTGTTCTTGATAGGCCTGTTCTTCAGCACGTTTCTCGGCCAAGGCTTTTTCAAGCGCGAGCTGTTTGCGAATACGGGCTTCTTCAATTAATTCGGCCTTGCGCTGTGCATAGGCAGCTTCAATCTTGCGTTCAGATTCTTGCTGTAAGCGCTGGTCGCGACTCTGCCATTCTTCCAAAGACGTTTCTGGTTTTAAAATATCGCAGATCCGAGAGAGGTCATCGATAAAGGTCTGACGTACAGCTTCCGGCACATTTAACCAGCGCTGTTTAAAATCGGGACCTACATTTAATGCCACGTGCCTCTCCTTGTGGATGATATCAGTTAAAGCTTATGGGTGTCCGGTTCAATACCTAAACGACGATATTGCTTGAATTTTTCACGTCCCAGCTGTTTAGCCGTTTCATGGTTTTCAATGATCTCAATAATGTGACTAAATTTTGCGTAAGGTTCAAGTGCTTCCGGATTAAAATTGAAAATAATCCAGTTGGACTGTTCTGGTAGTGTCGCCGAAATACAGACTGTTGACTCAGGCTGGTCAATACCATGTGGAATAAAGCTGCTGGGGTCAAAACTCCACAAACGTTCATCTAGCTGCTGTTGCAATGCTGCATCGGCACATAATAACCAGATCCGCGCCGGCTGACGCAGAATCTTACGGCATAAACGACAAGTGCTGTCCACTTGTCGTTCAGGGCTTTTTTCAAATAAATAAAAGCTGACTTTAGCCATTGCTTTGAACGCGATTCGCCAGGAATTGCATCAATAATGGAACTGGACGGCCGGTTGCACCTTTATTGGTACCTGAGTTCCATGCCGTACCTGCAACATCCAGATGTGCCCAGCGATATTCACGGGTAAAACGTTGCAGGAAGCAGGCTGCAGTCACAGAACCAGCTTTTGGCCCACCGATATTGCCAATGTCGGCAAATGGTGAATCCAGCTGTTCCTGATAGTCATCCAGTACCGGCATACGCCATACCCGGTCAAAGGAGTGCTGGCCGGCAGCTTCTAGTTCTGCTGCCAGTTTATCATCTGGCGTGAACAGACCCGTTAGTACTGAACCCAAAGCGACCACACAGGCACCGGTTAAGGTCGCAATATCAATCACCAAAGCAGGATTAAAACGTTTTACATAGGTCAAGGTATCACATAGGACCAAACGACCTTCGGCATCGGTATTCAGGATTTCAACCGTCTGACCGCTCATGGTCGTTACGATATCACCAGGACGGGTGGCTTTACCTGAAGGCATGTTTTCTGCTGCAGCGATGGTTCCCACCACATGTAGAGGTAAGCGGGCTTCGCACAATGCACGCATTGTACCGAGTACAGAAGCTGCACCGCACATGTCGTATTTCATCTCGTCCATGCCTGCGCCTGGTTTAAGGGAAATACCGCCGGTATCAAACGTAATGCCTTTACCCACCAAGACTACCGGTGCTTCGCTACGCTCTGACTGATATTCTATGCTGATAATCCGACCAGGACGCTCTGAACCTTTACTTACCGCAAGGAAGGCGCCCATGCCTAAATCTGCCATTTGCTGTTCATCCAGCACTGTGACTTTAAGTAGGTCTGGATATTCAGCCGCCAAAGCCACCGCCTGTTCTGCAAGATATTCAGGGAAACAGATATTGCCCGGACGGTTGCCCAGGTCACGTGCCAGATTTTGTCCGCTTTGCACTGCTTGTACCAGTTGCAACTGTTCGGTAGTTAAGACGCTATGAGTGGCAATCAGGTCGATCTGCTCGAGCACAAATTCATTCTTCTTGGATTTATATTCATCATAACCATAGCTGGCCTGAGTCAGGAAGAGCGCAAACAGATAATGGAATTCTTGTGGAAGTTGTGTCAGATCTACAGAAATCTGTTTGAATTTTTTTTGAGTGACTTGAATAATAGTTTGCGCGATTTTTGCAAGTTTTGCCGGTTGCAGTTCAGCGACCTTGCCTAAACCAATTAGTGCTGCATGGCTGGACTGGCTCACCTGACCAATCAGGCTCAGGCTTTCCGCCAACGCTGCCTTGAATTGAGAGGCTTCAATTAATGTGTCTAAATTATTGATTTGATAGGTTGCGGTTGTATTCTGAAGTTGTTCTGAGTCAACTAAAATCAACAAAGATTGACTTGATCCATTCTCTGGGAATGACGTATTAATTGTAAGTTTCATATTCTGTTTTCACGCCTGTCTAGATGGGTAAATCATTCAGTCATTGAAACATTTATCCGAATAGATTTTCAATGGGCAGGGCGGCCTAGGTTTTATATTTTTGCTATTCGGGTAAACTAGCACTCGTTTTATGGACCTTATTTTGGAAGAATTAATTTGATTATTCGGCGTTATCTGGTCAAGCAAGTTGTCTCGACATCCTTGGTGGTGATTGCCTTATTGACCTTGATCATGATGGGCGGTCGACTGATCAAGTATTTTGGTGTTGCGGCGCAAGGCCGTCTGGATGCAGGCATTTTATTTAGCATTATTGGCTACCGTTTGCCTGAATTCTTGACCCTGATTCTTCCGCTCGGTTTCTTTATTGGACTGATGCTGGTGTTTGGCCGTTTATATGTCGACCATGAAATGGCCGTGATGAATGGCAGTGGCGTCAGTCGGCATCAATTGGCGCGTCTACTGGTGCCGATGACCCTGGTGTTTTTGATTGCTCAGGCCGGATTGATGCTGTGGGCTGCGCCGTGGGGCATTCGCCAGTTTGAAGCCCTGACCACCAGTCAGGCGGTACGTACCGGCTTTGACCTGGTGCGACCGAAAGAATTTATCTCCTCTGGGCCCTATACCATTTATGCCGGTGACCTGTCAGAAGACCGTAAAAATTTAAAAGATATTTTCTTTTATCAGCGTGCGGAAAAAGAAGGCAAACCGGATGTGATGATTCTGGCGCAGGAAGCCACCCGAATTGAAGTACCGAATGATGCTGCCAATGTGGTGGATTTGGTCAATGGACGCCGTTATGAGATCTATCCGGGTACACCGCAATATACTCAAGCTGAATTTGAAAGCTATCGTCTGCGCTTAGAAAGCGATGAAGAAGCGCAATTTGCCAGTACTGAAGTTGAGGCCTTACCGACCTCGCAATTGTGGCAGAACCGTCAGGATCCTGTGGTGGCCAGTGAGTTGGGCTGGCGGGTGTTTGTTCCTTTTGCGATTCTGATTGCCCTGATTCTGGCTGTGGCCTTGTCTGAAGTGAGTCCACGACAGGGTCGATATCTCAAGTTATTTCCTGCCCTCATGATTTTTGCCAGTCTGATTGTGGCCCTGATGGCAGTGAAGACGCGGATCAGTAAAGAAGAAATGGGCATTTGGGCCTATCCATTGATTCTGATTGCCTATGCAATTGCGGGTGCCTTGTTCTCGCGTAAACAGAAATTAGGCCCGAAAATCAAGAAACAGATTCAGCGAGTGAGGTCTTAACAATGTTGGCACGTCGTATAGTTGCAAAACATGTGACCCAAACCACTGCGCTGGCGATGCTGGGTGCAACCGCAGTATTGGCGGGTTTACAGGTATTATTTACTTATCTGGGTGAGCTTGGTTCGCTCAAAGATGGTTATGGTGCCTGGGATGCCTTGAAATATGTGCTTTGGGGAGCACCAAATTATTTATATGAAATCCTGCCGATTTCTGCACTGATTGGTGCAGTTTTAGGTCTTGGTACATTAGCCTCGAATAGTGAGCTGATTGTGATGCGTTCGGTCGGCGTGAGCTTATGGCGTATTGTCGGGTGGGTGATCCGTTCAGCACTGTTGTTGGTGGTGTTGTCATTTGCCCTGAGCGAGTGGGTCATTCCTTATACCAATGAACAGGCCAAAAGCGTAAAAAGTGCCAGTAAAGCCGCTCAGCTCGGTGAAGTTCGTGGTTACTGGACTCGGGAAGGGCAGCGCTTTATTTATATCGATTATGCTAACTCGCAAGGTCAGTTGAAAAATGTGCAGATGCTGGACTTTGACCAGAACTATCGTTTGCGCGGTACCTTGCAGGCAGATCAGGGCCAATTTGTTAAAGATGGTTCCTGGACGCTGGACAACACAGAGCAGTTCGATATTCTCCAAAATGGTAATGCCACACTGGTTAAGCAGCAACAGCAACCTCTAGCGCTAGCATTACAGCCTAAATATGTGCATATGGTGACGATTGATCCTGAAGATTTATCGCCGAGTCAACTGGTTAGTTTCATGAGCTATATGCATGAATACAGCCAGGTGCCTAAAACCTATCAGTTAGCCTTCTGGCAAAAACTCGGTTCGCCTTTTGCCCTGATCGCACTGGTGGTGATTGCCTGTTCATTTATCTTCGGGCCGTTGCGTCAGCAATCCATGGGTTTCCGTCTGGTGATTGCCTTATTTGCCGGACTAGGTTTCTTCTATCTGCAGGATTTCCTCGGCTATGCCAGTCTGATTTATGCACCATCTCCGGCCTGGTTCGTGTTTATTCCGATTCTGATCATGTTCGGCATCGGCGGATACTTGCTGCATCGGGCGCGCTAAGGCACAGGAAAATAGAACAAATCAATCATCATGAGAGGCTTAAACCATATACGGGTCATGGCCTCTTTTTATAAACTTCGCTAAAATAGAGCGATTAATTCGTAGACGAACAGAGTATTTCATTATGACGGATGCAACTGCTGGCAAAATCCCTCACGTTTTGGTGATTATGGATGGTGTGGGTCATCGCGAAGCGGTCGAAGACAATGCGTTTTTAGCAGCTAAACGACCAAATTTAACTGCGATACAGGACAAGCATCCGCATGGTTTGATCTCGGGTTCAGGTGAAGATGTCGGCCTGCCGGATGGCCAGATGGGTAACTCTGAAGTTGGACATATGAACCTCGGTGCAGGTCGTGTGCTGTATCAGGACTTTACCCGAATTACCAAAGACATTCGTACGGGCGACTTCTTTGAACATGAAGTGTTGGTCGATGCGGTGGAGAAAGCCAAAGCTTCAGGTGGGGCAGTACATTTGCTTGGTCTTTTGTCTGAAGGCGGTGTGCACTCACATGAAGATCATATCGTGGCGATGGCTGAACTGGCCCTGAAACGCGGTGTGAAAGTCTATTTACATGCATTTTTAGATGGTCGTGATACACCGCCTAAAAGCGCACAGCCTTCTTTAGAAAAGCTTGATGCCTTATTCGCACAATATCCAGGTCAAGGTCGTATTGCGACTGTGATTGGCCGTTATTTTGCCATGGACCGTGATAACCGTTGGGATCGTGTTGAACAGGCTTATCGTCTGCTGACTGAAGGTGAAGCGGTTCGTACAGCTGTCAGCGCAGTTGAAGGTCTGGAACAGGCTTACGCAGCCGATGAGTCAGATGAGTTTGTCAAAGCGACCCGTATTGGCGAGCTGGCAAAAATTCAGGATGGCGATAGTGTCGTATTCATGAACTTCCGTGCCGATCGTGCCCGTGAATTGACCCGCGCATTTGTGGAAAAAGACTTTACTGGTTTCGAGCGCAAAGTCGTGCCAAATCTGGCGAGATTTGTCATGTTGACGCGTTATCAAGCCACGATTGATGCACCTGTGGCGTATATGCCTGAAGCATTGGTCAACTCGATTGGCGAATACCTCTCTAACCTGGGTAAAACCCAGCTGCGTATCGCGGAAACAGAAAAGTATGCGCATGTGACCTTCTTCTTCAGCGGCGGCCGTGAAGATGAATATCCGGGTGAAAAACGTATCCTGATTCCATCGCCAAACGTAGCCACTTATGACCTCAAACCTGAAATGAGTGCTTATGAAGTGACTGATGAGCTGGTGGCTGCGATCAATTCAGGTGAATTTGACCTGCTGGTCGTGAACTTTGCCAATGGGGATATGGTTGGTCATACTGGCGTATTCGATGCTGCGGTGAAAGCAGTAGAAGCGGTTGATACCTGTTTGGGCCGGGTTTACGAAGCCGTGATGGCGCAAAAAGGTCATATGATTGTGACTGCCGATCATGGTAACGTAGAGCAGATGCAGGACTATCACAGTGGTCAGGTACATACTCAGCATACCACTGAACTAGTTCCATTTATTTATGTGGGTCCAACTCAGGCCACGATCGCAGAAGGCGGTGTACTGGCAGATGTCGCACCGACTTTATTAAGCCTGATGCAAGTTCCGGTACCTGCTGAAATGCAAGGTCGTAACCTGATTCAGCTTGATGCATAATTTTCGATAAAATTCTAAAAAGGTCAAAGAATGGCAAGAACACGCTGGAAGTCTGTTGTAATACCATGCTTACTGATGTGTTTGAGTCATTCAGCCTGGGGGGCGGGTTCAAATGAGCCGGCATTCGATGATATGGAAATGGATGGGCAGGTCTATTCTGAAATTCCCGTAGCATCCATTCAGGAATTTGTGCAAATTTATGGCATTGTAAAAGACAATTATATTCAAGATAAAAATGACGATGCCTTATTCCAACAGGCCATTCAGGGTCTGGTCAGTGGCTTAGACCGCTATTCCCGCTATTTGTCGCCTGAAGATTATAAGCAGCTGCGTGAATATACCGAAGGTGATCTGGCCAGCATTGATTTTGATCTGCAATTTGACCCGCGGATGAAGCAATGGGTGGTTCAGGGCTTGAATGCCGATGCAGATTCAGCCAAGCAGGGACTGCGTAATGGCGTCACTGTTTATAAAATTGACGATCAGGTATTAAGTAGCCTGAATCAGGAACAAGTCCGGCAGTTATTGAGCGGAGCACTTGGCTCTACGCTCACGATCCAGCTTTCCCCGCAAAGTCCGGCCGTTCGTCTGGTCCGCAATACCAAACTAGATACTGAAATTAAATCGAGCTTGCACAATAATCAGGTACTGGTATTGCAGGTCAAGGTTTTTCAGCAAGATACTGCCAATGAAATCAAGCGCCTGATTGAAAGTTATGCCGACAAGCGCCTAAAAGCCGTGCTATTTGATTTACGCAATAATCCCGGTGGCTTACTCTCGGCCGCAGTTGAATCTGCCGATTTATTTTTGAATCAGGGCGTGATTGTATCGACCAAAAGCCGTGCTGAAGGCAATCAGCAATTTCAGGCCTTACCGAGTTTTGAGTTCCAGAATCTGAAAGTTGGGGTGCTGATTAACAACCGCTCGGCTTCTGCAGCAGAAGTGTTTACTGCAGCCCTGAAAGAACATAACCGTGCTTGGGTCGTAGGCGAAAAAAGCTATGGCAAAGGCGTAGTACAGAAACTCTTTCCTTTAAGCAATGGTTCAGCCTTACAGATGACCGTATCGCAATACTTTAGCCCGAGTGGCCAGATGATTGAAGGGCGGGGCGTGCAGCCGCATTTCAACTATCCGTTTAAGCAGGAAATGCGTGAGGAGAGCTATCTGGAACATGTCACAGACTTGCTGCTCCTGCAAAAATAATTATTCGTCTTCTTCGGTATCCAGGCCGAACTTTTTCAAGCGATAGCGCAGGGAACGGAACGACATGCCGAGTTTTTTTGCGGCCAGTGTCCGGTTCCAATGGGTCAGATTCAGCGCATTCAGTAAAATTTCTTTTTCGACCTTTTCCAAATACAGCTCTAGACCCTCTTCAGGCAACTTTTTAGGTGCAATCAGGGTTTCGGTGGCAATGATCTCGCTCGTGAGCGTATTCATCTCCTGAGGGCTGTTTAGCGCCTGACGTAGCGGTGCGCTCTGCAAATGCTGAAGATCAATCCGCTCTTCATCACTTAAAGTAATCGCGCGTTCCATAATATTACGCAATTCACGCACATTACCTGGATAATATCGTCCCAATAAGAAATCTTTGCTACGTTCGGTCAGTTTTTTATTTGGAATGCCCCATTCCTGGCAAATCTTCTGAATGAAATGTTCGGCCAATAGCAGAATATCCTGACCGCGTTCACGTAATGGCGGTAAAGTCAGATCCATTACATGAATACGGAAATATAAATCCTGACGGAATTTGCCTTGTTGCACCAAGGCTTCCAGATCCTGATGCGTGGCACTGATCACACGGAAATCCACATCAATTTCGGTATCCGAACCGAGTGGACGAATACGTTTTTCCTGTACGGCACGTAACAATTTGACCTGCATAGAAAGCGGTAATTCTGCAATTTCATCCAGAAACAGACTGCCACCATGGGCAGATTGAATCAGTCCCTGTTTGTCCTGAGCAGCGCCGGTAAAGCTGCCTTTCTTATGCCCAAACATTTCGCTTTCCATCAACTCAGTCGGAATGGCGCCACAGTTAATCGCAATAAAAGGACCTTCATTGCGGTTACTCAGGCGATGGACCAGATTGGCCACGACTTCCTTACCTGTGCCTGATTCACCAGTGATAAAAACTGGGGCTTGTGAGCGGGCAATTTTTTGTAAGGTAATGCGTAATTGCTGAATTGGCATGGATTGTCCAATCAGCATTTTATGTTCGAGCGCATCATTCGGATTATTATGCGAATAATCCACCGGTTTATTCAGGGCTTTTTGTAAGAGCTGTTCCAGATGTTTCTGATTAATCGGTTTACTGACAAAATCAAAGGCCCCGGCTTTGAGCGCAGCAATGGCGATTTCCATGTTGCCATAGGCGGTCAGAACCGCGACTGGAAGTGCCGGGTAAAGATTGCCAATCCAGTCCAGTAACTCCAAACCATTGCCATCGGGAAGGTTTAGGTCGGTCAGACAGGCATCATATTGATGATTGGCAAGGCATTTTTTAGCGTCTTCCAAACGATGGGCAATGTGCGTGCGAATTCCCATGCGCAGCAATGACATTTGCATGAGGGTACATAAATCTTCCTCATCATCCACCAAGAGCACCAGTGGTTGTTGTTCCCCATTCATCTTCCTTGACCCCTTTAAAGCGTAATACGTTGACAGCTGATGCGAAAGCATGCGCCCTGTTCTTGTTGTATATAGTTTAATTGTGCCTGATTTGCTTCACAAAAACTATGTGATAAATACAATCCTAATCCGGTACCACTAATCGATGTGCTAAAAAAGGGTTTGAACAATAGCGCTTGATCATGTACGGCTACGCCAGAGCCAAAATCCCGTACATCAATCCAGACCCGATGTTCATAAGGATGCACATTCAGCTGAATATAGGCTGCATCTGCTGAATTGTGACGAATGGCATTACGAATCAGATTAATCAGGATTTGCCGGAATTGTGCTTCATCAAACTGAATCACTAGCGGGATATCAATATTAAATTGAATCTGATCGCGAATATCGGCCAGATCTTCCTGGATAAATAACGGGATAAATTCATTGAGATGAATCGGTATCGGGTGGGTTTCTTTATTTTTGACCATATTCAGCGTGTCCTGAATAATCCGGTCAATCCGGGTCGCCTGTCGGCCAATCATCTGCTGGAGTAGCTGTTGCTGTTCAGTTTCTGAGTCCAGATACAAATCATTGGCCTGCACAATGGCCGCCAAGGGGTTACGAATTTCATGGGCAATACTGGCTGAGAGTTGACCCAGTGCAGCAAGTTTAAGTTGCTGCACCTGCTGATTCAGTTTTTTGGCATCCTGTAACACCAGTAGCATTAGAGTCTGATGCGGCACAATCAGTTTTTGCACCTGCACATGAATATTATAGCGACTTTGATGGGATTCAAACTGAAAGCGCTCACCATTTTCTAGCGTTTCAAAATGGATCAGTTCAAATAAATCTGGCTGTGATTGAGATAAAGTAAATTTCTCATGGCCGTATTTGGACTCAATTCCAAGAAGATTACAGGCGGCAGGATTACTGAGTACCACATGATAGTTTTCATCCAGAACCAGATAACCGGTTTCAATCTGTTCCAGAATATAGCGGTTAATATTCTGTAAGCGATGCAGTTCCAGCGATTGAGAAAAATTCAAATTTTCCAGAATCTGAAAACGGCGCACGGCAATTTGTCCAGTGCCATAAACCACAAAAAACAAAAAGGCCAGCAGGGCGCTATTACTGATATTGCTGAGTGAAGAAAACGCAAAAATACTGCCGATAAAATGCTGATAAATAACACTAATGACTGCAATGAGGGTGACGACCAAGGCCTTTTTTGCATCTAATAATAAAGATGCAGAAAAGATAGTAATCACAAACAGCAGCCCAATTTGCAGATTAGGACCGTCGCTCGCCAAAGTCAGCAAACTTAAAACGCAGACATCGCTAAAGAAAATCATAATCAGCTGCGGCTGGATCAGGCGTCTGATCCATTTCAGCACAAACAGCTGTACGGTATTGATCGCAACCCCGATTCCCAGTGCATAATAATACAGCTGCGGGTATTGATAATCGGTGGTGAGTTCGGGGTAGGTCAGCAGAAAAATCAGTAACAAACCGGTGCTGATCAGCAGACGATAAGCGCTGTACCAGATACCGAGATGGTATTGATTCAGTTCAGCATAGTTTTTTTGTTGTGCCATATGCACCGGAAATCGTTAAAAGCTAAGGTTTAATGAGTCCATAGCGCATGGCCAGATGAGTCAGTTTAACATCGCTATCGATATTCAGTTTTTCAAAAATACGGTAACGATAAGTATTCACGGTTTTAACACTCACAAAGAGCTTGTCGGCAATTTCCTGGGCGCTGATACAATTCACGACCATCATCGCGACTTGCATTTCACGTTCTGACAATGCATCAAAAGGCGATTGTTGTGTATCAGAAAGGTAAGAGCTTGCTAACTGTTCCGCAATGTCTGCACTGAAATATTTGCCGCCTTGCATGACTTTGTTAATCGCACGGACCATTTCCGAAATCGGGGCCCCTTTGGTGATATAACCTTTGGCACCGGCTTTCAATAACAGGGACGGATAAGGCTCTTCTGCCAGACCGCTGACCGCTAGAACTTTGGTTTCCGGCGCACTCTGAAGTAGACGGCGCGTGGTTTCTACGCCGCCAATGCCCGGCATATTTACATCTAACAAAACTACATTAGGATGATGTTGACGAACCAGAGAGATCGCTTCTTCACCAGATTCAGCTTGTCCAATTACCTGAACCTCCGCATGGTCTTCTAGCATTCTGCAAATTCCAGTACGAACTAATTCATGGTCGTCCACAACTAAAACTGTGATCACCTACGCTCTCCCTCTGTTAAAAAAATCATTTTTTTGTTACATAAAGCAAAATAAGCTTGCAATGAAAGTACAAAATTAGCAATCCTATTCGCAAGATTAAATCTGAAACTTATCACACAGTGTCAAGAACAAAAAATGTTCGGCATTGTGTTTAAATGTAAGGCATATTAGAGGTAATACGCAAATCAATCTTACCTCTGTTAGTTGAGTGAAGGAATAGTGAAGAAAATAAACAAGTCTTTAAGGCATCTACTCGGCCTGTCCGTGTTAATCAGCATGAGCACGACAAGTTTTGCTGAAATCATTATGAATTCTGGCACGGCAGAGGGCGGTTCCAGCATTAGTTGGTCTTCTGAAGAAGTTAACCAGTTAATGAGCGATGATTTTAATGCGTCAGCCAATGAGCCTTCGCCACCCGGGTCTGCAACAGTGATCACCACTTTGCGTCAGGCCGGCACAGCAGCGCCAGCAGTAATCAAACCTGCTTATACTGCGCCGCAGATTATTGATACCAATCATTTTAGTAATCAACCTTCTGTCAATGCACGGGCTGCACTGGTCATGGATGCGCAAACCGGTGAAGTGCTGTTTAGCAAAAATACCAATACTGCCTATCCGATTGCATCGATTACCAAGCTGATGACAGCGGTGGTGATTTCTGATGCACGTCTGAATATGTCGGAAAAAATCACCCTGCAACAGGCTGATTTTTCCTGTTCAGGCTGTAAAAGCTCAAGCTCGACTTTAAGAGCAGGGGACAGCATGAACCGTGCTGAAGCTTTACTGTTTGCTCTGATGAAGTCCGAGAATCCGGCTGCAGCCGCTTTGGCACGGACCTATCCCGGTGGTCGATCAGCGTTTATTGCCAAAATGAATGCAAAAGCTAAAGAGCTGGGAATGAACTCCACTCGCTTTATGGAATCAACAGGTTTGCATCCGGGTAACGTGGCATCAGCTCGTGACTTGGGAATCTTGGTAAATACGGCCTCTCAATACGGCCTGATTCGTCAGTTCTCGACCACGCCAAGCTATGACTTTAACTTGGGTTATCGTGTATTGAAATCGAATAATACCAATGCCTTGGTACGTAATGGCGGATGGAATATCAATATTTCTAAAACCGGTTTTATTAATGAAGCAGGGCGCTGTGTGGTGATGCACACCACTCTGAATAACCGTCCTGTGGCAGTGGTACTTTTAGGTGCAAACAGCTCACAGGCGCGTACCAATGATGCGACCCGTTTAATGAGTTGGGTTAGCCAGCAACCTAAACGAATCTAATTGATTGGTTCATAAAAAAAAACCCTGCACTTGCAGGGTTTTTTTAATTCTGGCCGAAATTACATATTCGACAGAATAGAGTCTTTAACTTGAGTCATGGTCGCATCAATCGACAGCATCACAGCATCAGCACATTGCTTGATGGCAGTGTCTGGATCTTTCAGACCGTTACCCGTTACGGTACATACGATCACTGAACCTTCAGCAATTTTACCCGCTTTAATATCACGGATCGCACCGCCGACAGACGCAGCAGACGCAGGCTCTACGAATACACCTTCATACATAGAAAGCAGACGTTGAGCTTCAAGAATTTCCGCATCAGTCAGTTCATCAAACCAGCCGTTTGAATCACGAACAACCGCTTTAGCATGATTGAAGCTTTGCGGATTGCCGATACGAATCGCAGTTGCAACAGTTTCCGGGTTTTCTACTGGACCGCCACGAAGGAACGGTGCAGCACCAGAGGCTTGGTAACCTGCCATGATTGGCAAACCTGCCGGTTTAGGACCAGTGAAAGCATCAGTTTCAGCATCGTAAACGACTTGCTCAAATTCTTCTTTCGACTGGTTAGCCACCGCTTCGGTATAACCCATCCAGTGTGCAGTGATGTTACCCGCGTTACCTACAGGCAGGCAGTGATAATCCGGTGCACGACCTAAAGCTTCAACGATTTCATAAGCAATGGTTTTTTGACCTTGCAGGCGGTATGGGTTGATTGAGTTTACAATCGTTACCGGTGCCTGATCGGCAACTTCTTTAACCAGACGCATACCGTCATCGAAGTTACCGCGAATTTGCATGGTGATCGCACCATACATCATCGCTTGAGCCATTTTACCCATGGCAATTTTGCCTTCAGGGATGAGCACGAATGCTTTGATGCCAGCACGCGCAGCATATGCCGCCGCCGCCGCAGAGGTGTTACCAGTAGATGCGCAGATGATGGCTTTAGAGCCTTCTTCAACGGCTTTGGTCACCGCCATAGTCATACCGCGGTCTTTAAATGAACCAGTCGGGTTTAAGCCCTCGTACTTCACATAAATTTCAACATCTTTACCAATAATGCGTGGAATATTCTCAAGCTTGATCAGTGGAGTATTACCTTCACCCAAAGAGATCGCACGAGTAGTTGCAGACACTGGTAAACGGTCGCGATAGCGGTCAACTAAACCAGTATAACGATTGGCATTCGACATGATGATGTTCCAATTGTGTGTAGAGCTTGGCAAGGGGAATGCTCCCCTCAACCCGATTAATTATCAAGCGATTCTAAACGAATTCGTACAATTTCGCCATGAATGACGGGTAATGCTTGAATTTGTGAAAGCGCTGCATCCATTTTTGATTCGACGATAGGATCAGTCAGAATCACGATAGGAATAAGGTCTTTGGATAAACGTGGTTGCTGCATGATCGCATCAATACTGATGCCGGCACGACTGAGAATCGTGGTCACATCGGCAAGCACGCCCATCTGATCTTCGGCATTAATACGGATGTAATAGCCGGTGGTCATTTGTTCACGACTCAAGATCGGTAAATCACTGAGCGCTTCAAAAGCCAGTTGCGGAATGGTGCCTGCGCCGTCTTCTGTGTAAATAATGTCACGGACAATATCAACCACATCGGCAACAACCGCAGAAGCCGTTGGTCCCGCACCCGCGCCAGCACCATAGTACAGTGTTGGGCCAACCGCATTCGCTTGTACCAGAACCGCATTTTTCACGCCGTTAACATTGGCAATCAGCTGGTCATCTGGAATCAGGGTCGGGTGTACACGGAGTTCAATCCCGGCATCAGTACGGCGTGCAATACCCAGGTGTTTAATCCGGAAACCGAGGTCTTCGGCATATTTCACGTCTTGTGCAGTGACTTTGCCAATGCCTTCAGTAAAGACTTTGTCAAACTGTAGCGGAATACCAAAGGCACATGAGGCCAGAATGGTGAGCTTGTGCGCAGCATCAATACCTTCCACATCAAAGGTCGGATCAGCTTCAGCATAACCCAGTTCTTGAGCCTCTTTCAGCACATCTTCAAAAGCACGGCCTTTTTCACGCATTTCACTGAGAATGAAGTTACCCGTACCGTTAATAATACCGGCCAGCCATTCAATCTTGTTGGCTGCCAGACCTTCACGAATCACTTTAATAATTGGAATGCCACCAGCCACTGCGGCTTCATAGGCAATCTGTACGGCATTGTCTTCAGCCGCTTTAAACAGTTCGTTGCCGTGTTCAGCCAAGAGTGCTTTGTTGGCCGTTACAATATGTTTGCCATGTTCCATGGCTTCCATAATAATTTCAAAAGCAGGATGAATTCCGCCCATGACTTCCACCACGACGTCTACATCAGGTTGACGTACGATGTCCATCAAGTCGGCACTTTGTTTGACCGATTCTGGCAGATCCAGATCAGGACGTGGACGACGGGTGCCTACATGGGTAATTTCAATTTCACGACCGGTGCGACGTTTGATCTCAGCAGCATTTTCTTTTAATAGTTTCAAGGCACCACCACCTACAGTACCAAGACCGAGGATTGCCAGACGAACTGGTTTCACGTCACACTCCAAATATAAACAGTTTTTTACAAGAGCCTAGATCATAGCTAAAAAACCCGCCTGACTCTAGGGTCATTTCAGAATATCTTTATCTATAAAATAAAGTTAAATAACGTATTAAAATGAGTTATTTAAGCCGATTCAATAATTCCGATGTAGACAGGTAACCGCCCAGATAAGTACCTTCTGAATTATAAATGGCAGGGGTGCCATTCACGCCCATATTCAGACCCATTTGATATTGATCTTGAACAGGATTTTCACATTTCTTTGCACTAATCTGTGCACCCGCAATCGCTTGGTCAAAGGCACTGCGACGGTCGGCACTGCACCAGATTGCTTCCATGGCCGGCATATGCTGTTCACCACGCGGCCAGGCGATATAACGCACTTCAATGCCTTTGGCATTCATCTCATCCATTTGTTCATGGAATTTATGGCAATACGGACAACTGACATCGGTAAACACATAGACCACATGCTTGGCTTTGCCTTTAGCTGGATAGACCAGCAAGTCTGCTGGCTTGAGTTCAGCAAAGAGTTTATTGTTGATGCCTGCCTGCAGGTTTTCGCTGACATTGTGTAGCTGTTTGTCGCCGAGACGGATCACATCGCCCTGAATCAGGTATTTACCGTCACTGGTGACATAGACCGCAGACATGCCTTCCAGACTCACCCAGTACAGGTTTGGAACTTCAGTGGCTTTAATGTCAGTAATTTTGGCACTGATGCCAGCAGTTTTGAAATGCTTTTCCAACGTAGACGCCAGACGCTGTTCTGCATTACGTTCGGTTAGGGTAGAGGCTTCGCCCGTCGCCGGTGCGCTTGCAGTCAACTCTTGCTTTTTATCGTTGTTAGTGGAATTGGAACACGCAGTCAGACCCAAACCAGCAGCAAGTGTGCAAGCCATAAAAATTTTTGAGCGGGCAAATGTCATAAAAAACCCTTTTCTTCTTGGATTAAAAACAGAGTATTAGCATAACAAAAAAAAATACCCACACGTCAAACTTCTCAGTTTATTCCATCCGGATATGTTTTAAGCACGTGGATGATGGGTGGCATGCAGCTGTTGCATCCGTACCTGTGCCACATGGGTATAAATCTGGGTGGTAGACAGATCACTATGCCCGAGCAACATCTGCACTACGCGTAAGTCTGCGCCATGATTGAGTAAATGTGTCGCAAAGGCATGACGTAAGGTATGCGGTGACAGTTCGGACTGAATGCCGGCCTGCAGCGCATAACGCTTAATCGCATACCAGAAATTCTGTCGGCTCATGATGCCGCCATGCTGGGTCAGAAACAGATAATCGGTCGAAGTCTTATACAGTTGCGGACGGGCTTCGTTCAGATATTTTTCTACCCATTCACAAGCCATTTGTCCCATCGGAACCAGGCGTTCTTTATTGCCCTTACCGACGATACGTAAATACCCCTGTTTTAAGTTGATCAGTTCCAGACGTAAGTTAATCAGTTCGGTCACCCGGAGTCCGCAGGCATACAGCACTTCAAACATGGCGCGATCGCGCAGCCCTAATGTCGTGTTGATATCCGGAGCATGAATCAGGGCTTCGACATCAGCTTCGGAGAGATCTTTGGGTAAGGCCCGGCCCAGTTTCGGGGTTTTATGTGCAGCCACCGGATTGTCACTACGAAGTTTCTGCTCACGCAGAAATTTATAAAATGAGCGCAAGGCAGATAGGCAGCGGGCAATCGAACGTGGACTTTTTTGCTGTTTGGTCAGCGCAATCAGTACATCAGAAATATCATCATGATTCCATTCCGGTAGAGGCTTGCTCAGGCATTCTGCACATTGCACCAGATCGGACAAATAGGCATTGCGGGTATGCGGGCTGACCGTTTGCGCAATCAGATAATCACGAAAACCCTGTAAATAACTGAACGCATCAGGAATCTGGACAGGGGCAGGAATACGGGGTTTTTTATTCAGCATAGGGTGAAAGGATCTGATCTGAAAAAGCGATAATCGGGATTGGTATTCTCCACTGTAGTTTAATTTTATGACAGTGTCGATGTGGTATAAGGCTAAATCGAAATGTAATTAATCTTATTTGTTAATTATTCTCATTTGTTTGTATACTGTACAAAATAGTTTAGGAATTTCACGGTGCGTTTGTCTGATTTAAAAGCAAAACAAATTGCCATCATTCGAAAAGTGAGTCGAACAACTGATGGTGAAAGTGCTCTACACGATGTTGTCGCGAGTCGTTTGGAAACTTTAGGCTTTGTACCAGGTACACAGGTACAAGTCATTACTAAAGGTATTTTTGGTGGAGATCCCATTTTGATTCAAGTTGGATTCACACGTTTTGCTTTGCGTAAATCAGAAGCAGCCAAAATTGAAATCGAACAGGCGGTGTCGGCATGAGTGATACATTACGTATTGCCCTTGTCGGTAACCCTAACTGCGGTAAAACTTCATTATTCAACCATTTAACCGGAACGCGCCAAAAAGTCGGTAACTATGCGGGTGTCACGGTTGAACGTAAAGTCGGTACGTTTCAGCTTGCCTCAGGCAAAGCGGTACGGGTACTGGATTTGCCGGGAACTTATAGTCTGGATGCGACCAGTCCGGATGAAGAAATCACCCGCAACGTCGTACAAGGTAAAATTGCGGAAGAGCAGGAGCAGGATGCATTTTTGTGTGTGGTAGATGCCACCAATCTGAAACTGCATTTGGGTCTGGTGCTGGAAATGATTCAGCTGGGTCGTCCGGTGCTGGTTGTGCTGAACATGATGGATGAAGCACGCCGTCGTGGCATGCAGATCAATACCCAGAAGCTGTCTGAGCGACTGGGCGTACCTGTGGTAGAAACGGTGGCTGTGCGCAATTCAGGGATTGAAAACCTGAAAAATGCGTTGGATCAAGGCAAGTATTCTGTACCACAGACTGAGCTCAGCGGCTTGAAAGGTGACAGTCACCAGCGCGTGGAAAACATTCTGAATGACGTGGTCAATTTCGTCGATCAGGAAGATAAACGTACCGATTTCCTCGATAAGATTTTTCTGCATCCGGTACTGGGCTTAATTAGTCTGGCCGTGATGATGTTCGTGATTTTCCAGGCGGTATTTGCCTGGGCTGCGCCGTTTATGGATGGGATTGAATCCTTCTTCGGCTGGTTGGGTGAGTTCCTCGGCGAATATATTTCGCATCCCTTGCTGAATAGTTTGGTGGTAGATGGGATTATTGCCGGTGCAGGCGGAGTAGTCGTATTCCTGCCACAAATTCTGATTTTGTTCTTCTTTATTCTGGTACTGGAAGAATCGGGTTATTTACCGCGTGCAGCATTCTTGCTCGATAAACTGATGTTTAAAGCCGGTTTGTCAGGACGTGCCTTTATTCCGTTATTGTCCAGCTTTGCCTGTGCCATTCCCGGCATTATGGCATCGCGGACCATTAGTGATCCACGAGATCGTTTAACCACGATTTTTGTTGCACCTTTAATGACCTGTTCGGCGCGTTTGCCGGTTTATGCCTTGCTGATTGCGGCATTTGTACCCGCACAAACTGTCTGGGGCTTCCTGAATCTGCAAGGTCTGGTGCTCTTCGGTCTTTATATGGCAGGTATCGTAAGTGCCTTGCTGGTGTCTTTTGTGTTGAAATTCTTCCACAAAGATAAATCACAGCACATGCTGCTGATGGAACTGCCAAGCTACCGTTTTCCGGACTTGAAGAACGTTTGGATCGGCTTATTGGATCGCGGCAAAATCTTCTTGAAACGTGTCGGCGGCATCATCTTCGCCTTATCGATTGTGCTGTGGTTCCTGTGTACGTTCCCGCAGCCACCAGAAGGTGCAACCCTGCCGGCCATTGATTATTCATTGGCAGGGATGCTCGGTCATCTGATGCAACCGATCTTTGCACCCCTCGGTTTTAACTGGCAGATCTGTATTGCCCTGATTCCGGCGATGGCAGCGCGTGAAGTGGTCGTTGCAGCACTGGGCACAGTCTATGCGATGTCGGCAGTTGATGAAGATGCGATGTCTGAAGGTCTGGCTGCGCTGATCAGCGGTGGAGGTGATCTGGGCTGGTCAGTGGCGACAGGTTTGTCTTTGCTGGTGTGGTTTATTTATGCCCCACACTGTCTGGCGACCCTGGCAACGGTGAAACGTGAAACGGGTTCCTGGAAAACTGTCAGTATCATGACCATTTACCTGTTTGGTCTGGCATATTTCATGTCATTCCTGACTTATCAAATTGCTTCATATTATTTGGGCTAAATCTCAGTTTGGCCTTGGCCAATTGAGTGTGCTGCATTGTATATGTATGGGAGATTGAGATGATTGAAATTTTCATTGTGGCAGCACTGGTGCTTTGGAGCATGCTGGTCGTATTCAAAAAGGTGTTTCCGAACACCTCTAACTCAGTCTTCCAGAAGCTGTCTGATGCCTGTGCAGCCAAGGGCTGGAAGCGTCTGGCCAAATGGCTGCAACCGGGTATGGCTGCAGGCTGTGGTGGCAACTGTGCCTGTCCGGTTTCAGAAAAAAGTTCAGAAGAAAAGCCAGCCCAACAAGCGGTGAAATGGAAATAATTTCCTTTTCTGGCTGAATTTTAAAAACCGTCATGATCATGACGGTTTTTTTACGCATGGACACAAAAAAATGTGCAGAAAAGCCAATCAGAAAAGGCATTCAAAACAGCAAAGTGCTACCATTTCGTCAGTTTCAAAATAGACCAAAATATGGGGCGAAAATGTTAATACAACGTGGTGGGTTAAAAGTCGTTGCAGGACTCGGAATATCAGGTGTTGCAGCAGTCAATTTCTTGCATAGTCAGGGCTACCGCGTTGCAGTAACAGATTCTAGAGCTAACCCGCCCGGACATGACCAGATACCCGCTGAGGTTCAGACCAGTTTTGGTCAGTTTGATGCCGAGCTGTTGCTGTCTGCAGAAGAAATCGTGATCAGCCCGGGGCTTGATCCTAAACTTCCTGAAATTCAGGCAGCGATTAACAAGGGTATTCCGGTGGTCAGTGAAATCCAGATTTTACGCCGTGCTACGGATAAGCCTATTGTGGCGATTACCGGTTCTAATGCCAAAAGTACCGTGACTACCTTGATTGGTTTAATGGCAGCAGATGCAGGTAAAAAAGTCGCTGTCGGTGGTAACTTAGGCCGTCCTGCGCTAGACCTGACTAAAGACGATCCTGAGCTGTATATACTCGAGCTGTCCAGTTTTCAGCTGGAAACCACCTCAAATCTGGCAGCTGAAGTCGCGGTGGTGTTGAACATGAGTGAAGATCATCTAGATCGTCATGGCGATATGATGGGTTATCACACGGCGAAACACCGGATTTTCCAAGGTGTGAAAAAAGTCGTCTATAACCGTGATGACTCTTTGACCCGTCCTCTGGTGCCAGACGTAACACCGATGCAAAGCTTTGGTCTAAATGCACCGGATATGAACCAGTACGGTATTCTCAAGGATACTGATGGCAGTATCTGGCTGGCGCGTGGTCGTGAGCGTCTGCTGAAAAGTACCGAGATGTATATGCAGGGCACGCATAATGTTGCCAATGCCTTGGCCTGTCTGGCGCTGGGTGAGGCGATTGGTCTGCCACTAGAAAGCATGCTGAATACTTTAAAGACGTTTAAAGGTCTGGAACATCGCTGTGAATTCGTCAAGGAAGTACAGGGCGTACGCTATTATAACGACTCCAAAGGTACCAATATCGGCGCAACCTTGGCAGCACTGGATGGTCTAGGGATGGCGATTGAAGCCCAGGGTGGTAAGGTCGCGATTATTCTTGGTGGACAAGGTAAGGGTCAGGATTTTAAGGCCTTACGTGAATCATTAAGCAAATATGCCAAAGTAGCGGTATTGATCGGTGAAGATCGTCCCGTCATTGAAGCAGCGATTGCGGGCACGACTGAACTGATCCATGCGGACAGCCTGCAGCAGGCGGTAGAAATCTGCCAAAAGCACACCCAGGCACATGATGTCGTGCTATTGTCTCCTGCATGCGCAAGTTTTGATATGTTCTCGGGTTATCCTGAGCGTGGTCGTAAGTTTGTTGCGTATGTGAATGAACTCAATTAAGAATAACAAGGATTCGTGATATGGCTGGGTTTGCTCAGACTACGATCAATAAATTAAATCAATTTTATACGCAGTGGGTACCCAGAATACCTGCTGAAGTGAATCCACGGAATGTACTGATTTTCTGTGTATTGGCTTTGCTCTGTATTGGTTCGATCATGGTGGCATCAGCCTCGATGCCTTATGCAGAACGGATGCATGAAAATCCGTTTCATTATATTAGCCGGCACGGAATTTCGATTTTTGTTGCTGCCGTAGCAGCTTTTCTGGCTTATAAAATCCCCTTAAAAGTCTGGTTTAATAACACCTTCTTTTTGTGGATTATTACCATCGTACTTTTGGTGGCCGTGCTGTTTGTCGGGACGGAAGTCAATGGTTCCAAACGCTGGATTCGGATCGCAGGCTTTACCTTACAGGCTTCGGAAGTCGCCAAAGTGATGATGGCAATTTTTACTGCAGACTACGTGGTGCGCCGTGCGGAAGAAGTACGGAATAATATCAAGGGTCTGGTGCGTTTAAGTGCCATTATGGGTGCTACCGTCGGTTTGATTATTCTCGAGCCTGACTTGGGGGCAACCGTGGTAATTACCTTAACCATGCTTGGCGTCTTCTTTCTGGCGGGTGCGCCGTGGATTCAGTTCGGTGTAGCCTTCATGACCCTGGTCGGCGCCTTTGCTGCCGCGATTCTGTTGGAACCGTATCGTCTGCAACGTCTGCTGTCTTTTTCGAATCCTTGGGAAGATCCGCTAGGCACCGGTTATCAGCTCTCCAATGCCCTGATGGCCTTTGGCCGTGGTGAATGGGCAGGGGTAGGCTTGGGGCATAGTATCCAGAAAATGTCTTATTTGCCTGAAGCGCATACCGATTTCATGCTGGCAATTTTGGGTGAGGAATTTGGCTTTTTGGGTATTTCGACCATCCTGATCTTGTCCTTTACCATGCTGGTCTGTTGTATCCGTATCGGGCATCGTGCCTTGCAGCATCAATATCTGCGTGCCGGATATCTGGCCTATGGCATCAGTATCATTTTCCTGTTACAGATTCTGGTGAATGCCGGCATGAATATGGGCATGTTGCCGACCAAGGGTTTGACTCTGCCATTTATTAGTTATGGCGGTTCATCCCTGATTATCTGTGCAGTCATGATCAGTCTGATTCTGAAAATTGATTCGACCACGCGTCAGGTCAATCCAAGCCGCGAAGAATCAAGCTTCTAGATTGGAGTTTCGTCCTGGCTCTGGCTGAGCATGGTCCAGTACCGTGCTCGGCATTGCGGTTCCACAATTGGAACAGGTCACAAAAGCAGTTTTAGGCTTGGAAAGTGGAATCAAAGGAATAAAAAATAAAGAAAAATAATTGCGCTGTTGTTTCAGTTCATAGCCCGAACGAGTACGGCAGACCGGACACAGAAACTGGCTTTTCTCAATCGTTTTGGTTTTAGGGCCGACGCCAAAAATAAAAAACATACTCTTCTTCCTATCAATTTTTTATTCTAGAAGTCTAGCTTAAGTGAAAAGCTGTTTTTATAAATAGTGACCTTGTAGCTCAGTTGTATGTGGAATCCGCTCAATGTCCCATTGTACTACCGCCTGTTGCAGCATCCGATCGGGAGTGTCCAAATCAACTTCAGCCTGATGCAAAGCCTGAAGTGCCTGTTTTAATAATTGGGGTGCCTGAGTTAAATCCAGTGCTTGGGCCAGATTCTGTTTTGACAGTTTTTGCCCCTGATCATTCATTGCCAGCGGTAGATGCATATAGCTCAGACGCGGATAACCTAGTAACTGTCCCAGATAGATTTGCCGTTCGGTATTATCTAAAAGATCAGCTCCACGTACCGCATGAGTCATACCTTGCAGATAGTCATCGACCACTACAGCCAGCTGGTAATTAATAATGCCGTCACGACGTTTTAAGACAAAATCGCCCAGATCTTTTTTCAGTTCTGAACAGTGCTGACCTTGCAGCCGGTCTTCAAAACAGATTTCAACATCTTCAACTTTTAAACGGATGGCCTGATGCTCAAAAGCCAGACCCAAGTTGCGGCAGGTATCCTGATAGATATGGTTGGAACCGAGCATTTTACGGGTACATTGACAGGCATAGACTAGGTCTTGCTGACGTAATTGCTGGATGACGTCTTCGTAAATATCTAAACGGTCTTTCTGGAAAATGATTTCGGCATCAGGTTCAAGCTGAAAGGCATCCATGACACGCAGGATATGCTCTTCGCTGCCGGGATAAATGCGGGGAATATCGGTGTCTTCAACCCGAACCAGCCATGTGCCTTGATTGGCTTTGGCATCGCAGTAACTGGCAACTGCGGTAATGAGGGAGCCAAAATGCAAAGGGCCGGTTGGCGATGGCGCGAACCGACCCACGTAATTCACTTCAGCTTTCCCTCCCTTTATTAAAGGGAGGGGCAGGGAGGGATTACTTAACGACATGCTTAACCGTTATTTTGCTTCTCTTTGATTTCTGCAAGTGTTTTGCAGTCAATACATAAAGTAGCCGTTGGGCGTGCTTCTAAACGACGCAAGCCAATCTCGATACCACAAGTTTCACAGAAACCATAGTCATCATTCTGGATTGCTTCGATCGACTGTTCGATTTTACGAATCAGTTTACGTTCACGGTCACGGGTACGTAACTCAATCGCAAACTCTTCTTCCTGAGTGGCACGGTCATTCACATCTGGAAGAGCAGTATTTTCGTCTTGCATCGTATTCAGGGTACGATCCACTTCTGACATCAACTCAGCTTTCCAAGCCAGCAAGATTTGGCGGAAATGCTGAAGCTGACCTTCAGACATGTATTCTTCATTTTTTTTAGGTTGATAAGGTTCAATACCAAATAAGCTAGCAGTAGAACCACCGTCAGTCGTTTTAGGCTTAGATTTGCGTACGCGCTTTGCAGCTTTCTCTTCTACAACATCAGTTTGATTGTCTAAGACTTGATTTTGGTTGTCATTCGCCATTTAGGGCATTCCTCATCTATGCGTATGATTGCTACGCAAAAAATATGGTGATATGCAGTTTTTTATCCACCCTGTAGAAAGATTATCCTCCTATGGGGGCCGTCATCATATAGACTTTTTATGCTTATTGATAGTCTTTGATGTCTGGACTATGCATATCACATTTCCTTGGGTTGCAATAAAGTAATGCAAAAAAAACAAATTGAAAAGTTAATAACCTGAAATTTCGGTATTAATATTTTGCTGGCTCAATGCCACCCGTTCAATATAGGTATCAAACTCACCATTTTGTTGCAAATGTAATACACGATAACCTGGTGCCGCCTGATCTAGCGCGAAATCTTCACTTTTAGGTTTAAACTGCACACTGGTCGATGGCGTGGATAAAAAGTAGATGCCATGCCATTCGTTGCAGGAATCCTGATGCACATGACCAAACAGAACCAGCTTGATATTATGATGCCGAGCCAGTACATCTTTTAAATCTTCAGCATTTTTCAGCCGGTGCTGATCAATCCAGTACGATTTCATCGCAAAAGGATGATGATGGCAAGCGACAATGACATGCTGATGCTTAAATTCAAGCAATAATTGGTCCAATTGATCAAGTTGAGCTTGTTCCACCCAGCCATCGATCTTGCCTTGAACGGCACTATTTAACAGGATCATGGTCCAGGTGCCAAAATGAATGGCATGTACCTGATTCGCATGCTGGTGAAAAGGGAACACCCGAGAATCGTCATGGTTACCTGGAATCTGATAATACGGCACGTTTAAAGACTGGACAAATGCTAAATAGCGTTGATAAGTCTGCTCGACCGGCACCTGTGCCAGATCACCGGTATGAATCAGTGCATCCATTTGGGGAAAGCGCTGTTGGATCTGCTGCATTACCTCATGAAAACTCTGCTCGGGATTCATCCTGGCAAATTCCAGCTCTTCCCGATCCATCAAATGGGTATCAGAAATCTGGATAATGGTCCAATCCGGCTGTGTGCTTGACTGCTGAAAACTCATGTCTTTCCCCTTAGACATATTCCTGCAGTATGAATATGTTGTTGCAACCATTGCAAGGCCATAATGACAGGCGCATTTCTTAAGCGACCATTCGTGAGCAAGAACGGAATATCGGCATAATCCAGAATATGCAGCTGGATATTTTCCCCTTCATCCGGCATGCCAAAAACACCACCCTGTTCAGGTAATTCGGTCTGGGCCACATATAAATGAAATAATTCGGAACATGCTCCGGCGGAAGGATAGAAGCTGAAAATGTGCTGTAGCTCATCCAGGGTACAGCCTGATTCTTCAAGTGCCTCGCGGCGGATGCACGCTTCAGGCGCTTCATTGCCATCCAGAACGCCAGCAATTACTTCGAGTTGCCAAGGAGAGTCGATATCATCCAGTCCGCCAATCCGGAACTGTTCAATCAGGCCGAATTTCTGCTGTTGATGGTTGTACATCAGCACACCCGCTGCTTCAGGCCGATGAATCAGCTCACGTTGCAAAACAGGGGTTGAGCTTTCCTGATTAAATAAACGGTGTTTCAGGCTGACTTTTTCTACCTGAATAAATCCCCGGTACAAGAACTCACGTGCCTCTACGCTAAAGTCTTTTTTATTATAAGAGGCCTGTTTAATAATATTCATATGCTCAGATAGAATGAGTTGATTTATTTTCATCCTATCTGAGTTTTTTTTGAAGACAACTGTTTTTTTTACAGTTTTATAGTTTGTGGTATAAATTTTGACCAGAGTTGTGGAAGCTGGCTTTCATCTGATCCATGCCGGCTTCAATTTCGGCCTGAGAGCTTGCTGGCTGATCAGGATTGGCCTGTTGACTGGCATAATCACGAACATTCTGGCTAATCTTCATTGAACAGAACTTTGGTCCGCACATGGAACAAAAGTGCGCGGATTTATGCGCGGCTTTCGGCATGGTTTCATCATGCATGCTGCGCGCCGTGTCCGGATCCAGACTCAAGTTAAATTGGTCTTCCCAGCGGAACTCAAAACGGGCTTTGGACAGGGCATTGTCACGTGCCTGTGCACCCGGATGACCTTTGGCCAGATCGGCTGCATGTGCGGCAATCTTGTAGGTAATAATGCCGTCTTTGACATCTTTTTTATTGGGTAAACCGAGATGCTCTTTCGGCGTCACATAACACAGCATTGCGGTACCGTACCAGCCAATCATTGCTGCGCCGATCGCCGAAGTAATATGGTCATAACCCGGTGCAATATCGGTGGTTAATGGTCCCAAGGTATAAAATGGTGCTTCTTTACACACTTCGAGTTGCAGGTCCATATTTTCCTTGATCATATGTATCGGGACATGGCCCGGACCTTCAATCATCACCTGAACATCATGTTCCCAGGCACGATGGGTCAGTTCGCCCAAAGTTCGAAGTTCGGCAAATTGCGCTTCGTCATTGGCATCCTGCACACAGCCCGGACGCAGACCATCACCCAGACTGAACGATACGTCATAAGCTTTCATGATCTCGCAGATTTCATCGAAATGGGTATACAGGAAGTTTTCCTGATGATGTGCCAGACACCACTGTGCCATGATCGAACCACCACGCGATACGATACCGGTCAAACGGTTGGCCGTCAGCGGTACATATCTCAAAAGCACGCCGGCATGAATGGTGAAATAGTCCACGCCTTGTTCGGCCTGTTCAATCAGGGTGTCTTTAAAGATCTCCCAGGTCAGGTCTTCGGCCACACCATTGACTTTTTCCAGTGCCTGATAGATCGGTACGGTTCCAATTGGTACAGGAGAGTTGCGGATAATCCATTCACGGGTTTCATGAATATTCTGGCCGGTCGACAGATCCATGATCGTGTCTGCACCCCAGCGCGTCGCCCAAGTCATTTTCGAGACTTCTTCTTCGATACTTGAACCGAGTGCAGAATTACCAATATTGGCATTGATTTTGACCAGAAAATTACGCCCGATGATCATCGGTTCCAGTTCCGGATGATTGATATTGGCCGGAATAATCGCGCGTCCTGCGGCGACTTCCTGACGCACAAATTCTGGCGTAATTTCAGTCAGGTTTTTTGCACCAAAATTCTGGCCCGGATGCTGGCGCATATCGACACCATCGAGTTGGCGCAGGTTTTCACGAATGGCGATGTATTCCATTTCCGGAGTGATGATGCCTTGTTTGGCATAATGCATCTGGGTGATATTGCGGCCACGTTTGGCTTTACGTGGTTTTTGGATATGCGCGAAACGGATCGCGGCGGTGCGGATATCACGTAAACGCTGGCGACCAAATTCAGAACTGAGCTGATCCAGAATTTCGCTATCGTTGCGCTGTTCAATCCAGCTTTCACGAACATTCGGCAGACCTTTGTTCAGGTCAATCGTCACGTTGGGGTCGGTATACACACCAGACGTGTCATAGACCATTAATGGCGGATTATGTTCGCCACCCAGACTGGTCGGGGTTTCACTTAAGGAAATTTCCCGCATGGGCACCTGAATATCAGGACGGGAACCTTGCAGATAGACTTTACGTGAGGCAGGCAGAATTCGCGTTAAATCGCGTGCTTCCTGTTCATGAGCGGAGAGAGAAGTTTCAGAAGAAAGATTCGTTAACTGGTTCATGGCTATGATCCTTATGAATGACATCAACGAATCAAGCACGACCAAAAACGTAGGCAGATTTATCCTGAACAGATAAAGCAAGGGCTGGGTTTTTAGCTGGCTTGATTCCTACGCAGGTATTAACCTGATCAGGTTCAACGGTACTCATGCTCAATTCCTGATAACGATAAAAGGAATCACATGATCTCAGCGAGGCATTACTCGCGCTCCGTCAAGCGAGGCTAAAGCTTAGCTCAGTTTAGGCAGAATAAACAGGTCTAAATCTCTCAACTTTAAGCAAGGAGTAATTCAGACCTTGTCAAATGAACTGACTCTATCACTGATGAACTAGATGCAGATGGCATCAGTAAAGCAGTCTTTATCGTATTTTTGTGAGGGTGGACTGATCTGCGCATAGTACAGAATCTGTTCTGCTTCCGAGCGGTTTCTATAATCGGCAGGCAAGGCTTGCTGGCGCTGTTCCGGAGTCATGTCCAGAAATTCCAGAAACAGGCGTGCCTGTGTGGACAGCGTGGATTTCTGGCCGCTCGACAGTTCAATAATGGTTTCCAGATGACTGGTATCGACAGCATAACGATCACGATAATCTTCAGACACCGACGATTGCTCGGTACCTCTAAACAGGAAATAGGTATATTGCTTCAGCAGATATTCGGCATCGCGTTTATAACTGCTATTCGGATAAGTCTTGAGATAATCTTCCCAAAGCAGGCTGCGGGCTGCAATATCAGCGGCTTCAATCTGCAGGCGTTTTTCTACCAGCACCGGTTCCATATTCTGTTCCGCCAGATTTTCAATAAAGGCTTTTTCAGCGGCCGGTAAATAAGGGGCAAAAATACGCGCCAGATATTCCGGACTGCGGCGATAATGTAAAGTGCCATCTCCCAGATCCAGCAGTTCTACATAAGCCTGCCCCTTGTGTTTTAACAGATACTGGTCACGTGAGGTGAGCTGTTGAAAATGCGCGTGCTGAATGGTCGGATGCTGGGCCATTTCCAGCGCATACTGCTCAAAGGCACGTTGCTGAAATTCGGTACGGTCCACAGCCAAAAAGCGCTGATACATTTCGGTAGAGCGCAACATCAGATTTTTCTGCTCTGCCAGTTCCATTAAGGGCAGGCACACTTTAAGATCCTGATTAATCTGTTCCAGCGCAAAAGTCGTACGCTGGTCATTAATCTGGGACATATTTTTTTCAATATTCTGGCACATGAGGCTGAAGTCATTGACTGGACTTTGCGTTTGCTTCGCCTCAGTCTGTTCGACCTGGATCTGTGGATCTGAGGGCTGTTGGCAGCCCCCAAGAAGCAGCACGCTACCAGCAAACAAACAGGCTTTGAATATCGACGGGAATGGCATTAACACTATGCTTCAGGACTCTGTATATATAGGTGAATTCAGAAAATAACGGCCTTACTGGGAGATATTGTATAGATCAAACTAAAATACTATGTTTAGTATTGTGAATTGCTTTGTTACATTGCCGGTATGGGAGCCAGAAAATTGAATTAATGATGGATAAAAATTGATCTTTATATTAAAAAATTAATAAAAATCATACGTAAAAATTCAAGAGATCTCTTTAGTATGGCTGAGCTTAAAGCGCCAGAATTTTTTGATCTGAATGGCTGTTAGGGGTTAACACTATAAAATGAAATTAAAACTCAGTGTCATGGCCGGTTTATTGCTATTAATTAGTCCGGCGATTTTTGCCCTGGATTTACAAGAAGCGTATGCACGCGCCCAGCAAAATGATCCAAATTGGCAGGCGAATGTGTTGCAGTACCAGGCCGATCAGCTCAATCTGGGGATTGCCAGCGGCAATTTGCTGCCGACCGTGTCCCTTTCAGGCAATGTCACCCGTAAAAACCAGTCCGTCAACAACTCAGAGTCTGAAGGTTTGCCTGCTGAATTTGGTGAGTTGCAAAGTTCCAGTACAACCAGCCGTCAGGTGGCCTTAACCGCACGCCAACCTTTATTTCGCTGGGATGCCTGGCAAGGTTATAAGCAGGTCAAGACCTCGGTCGAACTCAGTGAAGTCAATCTGCGTCTGCAAAAACAGCAGCATATTTTACAGGTGGCCGAAGCCTATTTTAATGTCTTGCGGCAGCAGTCTTTGACCACGGCCTATTTACAGGAAGAGCAGGCCTTGTCTGAACAGTTGCGGATGATGAATGCCAAACTCAAAGAGGGTCTGGTGGCACGCAGTGAGGTCAGTGAAGCCAATGCCCAGTATCAAAGTGCCCAGGCCAACCGGATTTCAACCCAGGTACAGCTAGTTCTAGCCCAAGAGCAGCTGGCACAGTTGATTGGCCCTTATCAGGAAAATCTGGCGGTATTACGTCCTGATTTCCAGTTCCAGAAACCGGTTCCAGGGGATATGCAGTCCTGGGCTGAATTGGCGCAAACCCAGAATCTGAATATTCTGCAAGCACGTCTGCAAAAGCGCTATGCGGAAGATGCCAAACGGGTCGAGCAGGCGGCACACTATCCGCAGGTCGAAGCGGTGGGAACTTATGGCTATTTGAAGCAGACACCAGAAACCATCATGTCGAGTAATGGGGATTTTGACCAGATCGGGGTGGAAGTGAACTGGAATCTATTCAGTGGTGGACGCACGCAAAAAAGTATCCGTCAGGCTGGGGTCAATGTACAAAAAAGTGAAGCACAGCTGGATGCGGCCATCCGCAAAGCCAATACCGATGTGAAACAGTCATTTATGCAGGTAGAAACTGATCAGGCCAAACTGAATGCACGTAAAGCCGCGATGGATTCTTCAGAAATTGTCTCACAGGCGTCCAGAGCGCAATATCAGGAAGGCTTAAAAACCATGGTCGATGTGTTGCTGGCCCAGCGTAATGCCTTTTCTGCCAAGACCGATTATTTAAATGCCAAATATGATTATCTGTTGCATGTGCTGCAATTGCAGGCCTCGGTCGGGCAGTTGACTGAAAAGGAACTGGCAGAGCTGAATGCCTGGCTGATTGAATATGATTCGCCTCAGCCTCTATGAGGCTACTATTGTCATCAAACTTTCATCATAGATATGCTTTAATATGATTTATTATTGATCATTGTCCTCTATCGTTCAGGAGTAGCTTTCCTTGTGTCCAAATAATCCTGTATTAAGCCATCACATTTCTTCGCAATTTAATGAAGAACTGCAGGACGTAAATACCAAATTCATGACGATGGGCGGACTGGTAGAACAGCAGGTAGCTAATGCCATTCATGCCCTATTGGACACAGATGTCTCAATGGCAGTAGATGTGCAGTTTCAAGATAATGTCGTCAATCAGATGGAACGAGATATTGATGAAGCGCTGACCCTGATTCTGGCGCGCCGTCATCCTGCCGCGATTGATTTACGTATGGTGCTTGCCATGTCCAAGGCCAATACCGATCTGGAACGGATTGGCGATGAAGCCTCGAAAATAGGCCGAATTGCACAAAGCTTATGTGAAGAGGGCGGCTCACCGCGCGGTTATATGGAAACCCGGCATATTGGCAACCAGGTGCGGGTGATGATTCATGATGCACTGGATGCTTTTGCGCGTCTGGATGTAGATCAAGCTTTGAAGGTCATGTTGGCAGATGCGGATATTGACCGTGAGTATCAATCAGCCACACGTACGCTTATGACTTATATGATTGAAGATCCGCGGCATATCAGTCGTGTCATCAATGTATTATGGGTGCTCCGTTCGCTAGAAAGAATTGGCGATCATGCCCGGAATATTTCGGAACAGGTGATCTATATGGTCAAAGGTTTTGATGTGCGTCATACCAGCGTTGAAGAAATTGAACAAAAAGTTCAGCGTTAAATCTTAAAAAATTAAAATAAAAAGCCTGCAATTTGCAGGCTTTTTTTTAGCTTTAATTAAATGTTTTTTATCAAGTCGGAAGCAAAACAGGTTTTAAAATAATCAAAATTTTTACCGATGAAATTTACAAAAAATGTGATTTAGTTGTCAAAAAATATACAAAATGTATATATAATTATAAAATATGCAGGTTTTTTAGACAAAATAGAGTTTTTCTCCAGAGAAATTATCAGATGGACACATGTGGCGATGTGTATCTAAAGTGATCATCAACCGTTTTTAGCTATCCCATTTTACACCAGATAAACCTGCACAAGTTTTGTGAAATATCATATGTAAGAGAACATTTATGATGATTGATGAAAGTAAAAGAGAAGTTTCTCAAATTTACTTTTCTGTGCGGTTAAAGTTTTTTATCGCACTCTTGGGGGCTTGTTGCTGGACCGCATTTTCAATTTGGATTTCCCAAAACTGGCTGCATGATCTGAGCGGATATATTGGTTATTTTGCAGCGGTTTTCCTGATTTATGGCATTGCCATTATTCCAGGCTTTATGAATTCATTTGCGGCTTTCAGCTTGATGATGGATCGCAGACCCAAGCGGCAGCGATTAGCGTCTTATCCGGGCATTACCATGTTGATTGCTGCCTATAATGAAGCTGCTTCCATAGAAGATACTTTAGTCAGCATTAGTGTGCAAAAATATCCAGGAAGATTGCAGGTTATTGTTATTAATGACGGTTCTCAGGATGACACTGCTGGTATTGTCCGAAAAGCCGAATCGAGATTTCCCTGGCTGACCTTGCTGGATTTAAAGCAAAATGCAGGGAAGGCGCATGCTTTAAATGAAGGACTAAAGCTGACTCAGCATGATTTAGTGATTACCGTTGATGCAGATTCTTATTTACATCGTGTTGCTTTAATCAATATTGTGGAACGCTATGTAGCGGATCCACCCAATACACGTGCGGTTGCGGGTAAAATTCTGGTACGCAATTCTCGTGAAAACATATTAACCAAAACTCAGGAATGGGACTATTTTCTCGGCATTGCAGCGACCAAGCGTATGCAGTCTCTATATCAGGGAACCTTAGTGGCCCAAGGTGCTTTCTCTATTTATGATCGAAACGCCCTGATTGAAGTGGGTGGATGGCCTGAATGTGTGGGCGAAGACATCGTACTTACATGGGCATTATTGAATGCAGGCTATCGTGTTGGACATTGTGAGGATGCCTGTCTATTTACCAATGCACCGACCACACTTAAGGTTTTTATCAAACAGCGTCAGCGTTGGGCACGTGGCATGATTGAGGCATTTATTCAACATCCCACTATTCTAATTAAGCCAAGACTGTCTACGTTTTTTATTTACTGGAATCTGCTTTTCCCTTGGTTGGATATTGCCTTTACCTTTGGCTTTATACCTGGACTCATTCTGGCATGTTTTGGACACTACTGGATCGCGGGTATTATGACCCTAGCTTTATTACCTATGGCATTCTTACTGGGGCTATTAAATTATTCAATTGAACGCAGAATGTTTGATGATCTGGAGCTCAGGGTACGGAAAAACTTCAGTGGTTTTTTCTTGTATGTTCTTGCCTATAGTTTCTTATTGCAACCTGCCAGTATTTTAGGATATTTGGATGAAGTACTGAGAACACGAAAAACATGGGGAACAAAATGAAAAATAACAAAATTGGGATCTATGCGGTTGTTCCTTTGCTTATAGGTATGAATGCAAGCAGCCTGGCCAAGGGATTAGAAGAAAACCTGGCCCAAAGTGAACGTGCGCTTGGAACAGAGTTTTTCTTTAGTGATGATAGTGAAGGCTTTCAAACCCGTAAATTATCAGCGGAATTTTTGCCTCAATATGAACATGCTGATGATTATCTAGGTATACGTGGCAGTGCTTATCAGTATAAAGCTGATGACTGGAGTCGAGATGGTCAAAAGATTTCATTGATTGGACGTAATATTGATTCTGCTACAGCGAATGGCTGGGCTTTGGAGGCAGGTATAGTTGATCAAGGAGATCATACATTATTCACCTTTGATGGTAGTTATCGTATGCCACTTGCAGAAAAAACAGCATTAGAAGTTTTTGCCAATCGGGATTGGGTTGAAACTCAGCCTGCTTTGGAGCAGGGAACGAATTTTACCTTTATTGGTGCTGCCTTGGATCAGGGTTTAGGTGAGCATGTCACAGTGGTGGGTGTTGCAGGATCGCAATTTTTTTCAGACGATAATCGCCGTGATCATGGTCGTATCAGACTGATCTATCAGCCTTCTCTGGACTTGGGATTGACGCTTCAGGCCCGATATCGCACCTACCAAAGTAGTGAAGAAGATGTAGGCAGGGAATATTTTAACCCTCAGGATTATCAAGAATCGATGCTGGTCTTAGGTTGGCGTCAGCGTTTTTCCGGCTGGTCAGCCGGTTTAACTGCTGGTTTTGGACGTGAAAAAATCAATCAGGATTCAAGCCAATCCACCCGGCTATTTGAGCTGAACCTGCAAAGTCCTGTTCGCGGCTCGCAGTTTCTACGTATGAATGCTGGATATAATCGCAGTGCTTCCTTCTATGGGCCGGATTATGATTATCGTTATATGAGGGGTGAATGGATTGTGCAGTTTTAAATCTGAAAGATGAATCTTAATGTTGAGCGGTCTTAAAAGACCGCTTATCTTTTGTAGCAAATTTTTGATTTAGAGAAAGATAATTAACCCATATTAACTATGGGTTTCTTCCTCAGCATCCTCTTCAAAAGTTTTGGCAATTTTTTCAATATTCAGGCTTTTGGCCATCGCATCAAAGATTTCCTTATATACGCCTTGCTGATGATAAAGCTGGTCGTGTTCACCATGTTCGGCAATCGTTCCTTCTTTCATTACATAGGTATAATCTGCATCAATAATCTGCGACAGGCTATGCGAAATGATGATCACGGTACGGCCTTGCTTGATCTGGTCCAGACTTTGTTTGATCTGTTCCGTGGCAATTGCATCCAGACTCGCCGTCGGTTCATCCAGAAAAATGATCGGTGGATTTTTCAGGAACATCCGTGCCAAGGCAATGCGTTGCTGCTGGCCGCCAGACAGCATCAAGGCATCGCTATCATAGCCATCCGGTAACTGTAAAATCTGCTCATGAATCGAGGCTTTTTCTGCCGCCTCAATTACATCTTCCATTGAGGCAGTAGTTTTGCCGTAGCGGATATTGTCAAAGATGGTGCCCTGAAAAATATGGTTTTTTTGCAAGACCAGACCAATATGATCGCGTAGATATTGGGTGTCATAATCTTTCAGGTCAATGCCATCCAGTTTGATCTGGCCTTGCTGTGGTTCATAAAATTTATCCAGCAGACTGATCAGGGTAGATTTTCCGGCACCCGATAAGCCCACCAAGGCGGTAATTTTATTCGGGCGAATTTCCATATCAATATCTTTCAGGGCATGGTGGCCATTTGGATAATAAAAATTCACGCCACTCAGTTCAAACTTGCCTTGGACAATCGGTTTCTGCTGACCGCTTTGTTCAATTTCATCATCTGCTTCCAGAATCTTGAAAAAGCTTTCTGAATAGATCATGGCGTCATTTACTTCATCATAAATCCGGTGCAGGGATCGGATTGGGGCAGAGACATTATTAAATAGCAACACATGAAACATGATCATGCCAATACTCATCTGGCCATCCAGCACAAAGTAGGAGGTTAGAATAATGATGAGTACAATCCCGATCTGTTCCAGAAAAGTTTTCAGGCCATCAAACAGGAAACTGGTCTGGCGGGTTTTCATCTGATTGTCGGTCAATTCACGCTGTAATCCCAACTGCTTTTCCGATTCAATCGACTCGCGGTTAAAGGATTTGATCACAGTAATCGAGTTGATGATGCTGAGAATGCCCTGACTCTTTTTCTCCCGACCATCGCGAAGACTGCGGCGCCAGCCCCCCAGCTTTTGCGCCTGTTTATAGGTCAACCAGAAATAGATCGGGACAATGGCAGTCGCGACCAGACCGACATAAACATTGGCATAATACATTAACCCCAAAGCCACAATGGCACTGGTAAATAACGGTAAAATATCAATAAAGAAGATCTGAACGAGACGGGTCAGTGAACCAATACCACGGTCAATCCGGGTCTGTAATTTACCGGCCTGATTATTTTCCTGATTAAAAAATTCCAAACGATATTTTAAAAACTTTTCAATAATCCCTTGGGCCAGATCCTGAGAGACAAAAATTCGCAGTTTCTCTCCATAGAACTTCTGCCCGAACTGGACAAAGGCATTAATAATTTCTTTGCCGAGCAAAATTGCCGAAATCGTGATCAGAATATGCCAGCCTTGCTCCAATCCTTGACCGGCTTCGAGTAGCGAATTGATGCTGTCGACCGCATATTGCAAGGTAATGGCATTGACCTGTGCTGTGAATGAGCCAATCAGGGTCAGAATCAGCGTGGCAATCACCAGCAACCGGTAAGGCTGAACAAAGGGACGAAGTTTCTGAAACAGCTGCCATAAGTTCATAAAAGGATTATTTTTATTGTGAAAGTTGAATTCAGTCTAGGCAGGAATCATGCCAGCCACAAGCATAAATGTTGTAGTCATTTGTGAAGAGCAGTTGTAATCCTTTAGGTCGAATGTCAGTATTTTCATGTGGATACTGGATTGAATTGATATGACTCTCGATTTATTTGCACCCCAGCCGCAAGCCAATGTATTACCTTTTGATGGGGTAGTGGAGGATTATGGCTTGATTTTGGATGAGGAACAAAGCCAGCAGTATCTACAGCATTTTCTCAGTCAGCTGGCCTGGCAATATGATGAAGTGCATTTATTTGGCAAGCACCATGTCACCGGTCGCCAGGTGGTCTGGTATGGCGATGAACATTATCAGTATCGTTATTCTGGTACGCTTAAACAAGCTCAGGTATGGACACCCGGATTATTCCGTTTAAAGCAACATATTGAAATTCTGGTCGGTCATCCCTTTAATTCCTGTCTGGCCAATTTGTATGAAGATGGTTCGCAAGGCTTGGGTTGGCATAGTGATGATGAGCCGGCTTTATATACAGGTACTTCTCGGGAAAATGTCATCGCTTCTCTGAGTCTGGGAGCCACCCGCAAAATGAGCTTTAAGCATAAAATTCGCAGTGATAAAGTCGATGTGCTGTTACATAGTGGGCAATTAATTGTGATGCGTGGCGCGACACAGCAACACTGGAAGCACAGTATTAGCAAAACCAGCAAAGTTTTGACACCACGAATTAACCTGACCTTTCGTTATTTTTATCCTTAAGAAGCATTTTGGAGCATAAAAAAGCACCCTGAAGGATGCTGATTTAAAAATTTTCAAAACAGATTAAGGCGTGATTCCGGCAGGATGACGATACCAGCTTTCGATCAACAAGGCAGCCGCAATACTGTCAGCGGATAGTTTCTTGCCGCGACCTTGCGCCTGATAATGATCCAGCTCATCGCGTGCTTCACGGGTGGTCAGACGTTCATCCACCATCCAGGTTTCAATATTGGTCTGATGACGTAAACGGCGGGCAAATTTTCGCGCCCGTGTCGACAGCTCGGATTCACTATCATCCATATTCAATGGCAAACCGACCAGAAATAAATTCGGTTGATGGCTTTTCACGATTTTGAGCAGCTCATCCCAGTTGGGGATACCATCTTTCATGGGAAATAAGGGCAGGGGATTGGCACTTGCAATCAGGGATTGTCCAACTGACATTCCCATTTTTTGTGTACCAAAATCAAACGCCATAATGGTTTGTGGCACGTTTACATCAGGCATGTCCAATCTCGGAAGATAACCAGTTGCGGTCTACACCCATTTTTTTATAGGCAGCGTCCCAACGGTCGTTATAAGGTAAGTTAAAAATCAGATCCATATCGGAATCACAAATCAGCCAGTCACCACGGGCAATTTCTTGTTCCAGCTGGTGTTTGCCCCAACTGGCATAACCGAGGGCAATCTGATAGCGACCGACACCTTCATTATGTGCAATGGCATCCAGAATATCTTTGGAGGTAGTAATGCAGACATTTTCACCCACGGCGATGGAGGAATGCCAGGTCGGCTGACCGGTATGCAAGACAAAGCCGGCTTCAGGGCGCAAAGGGCCACCTTGCAACACCTCATGCGGATTGACATTGTCTGCTTCAATATCAAGATCATTCAGCAATTCTTTAATTTGAATGCCGGCAGGTCGATTGATAATGATGCCTTGGGCACCATCTTCATCATGACGAGCGAGATAAATGACCGTCTGGGCAAAAAAATCATCATTCGCATGCGGCGGTGCAATCAGACAACGATGTGTCAGAAACTGTTTGGTCACCTGAGCAGTTCTCCTTAAAATTAATTTCTTCGCAGAGAAATCCTATGATCCTAATAGCTACGTTACTAGAGCTTTTTGGATTCACCAAATTTTATTTGTCCAGATTGTAAATCTTCAAGCCTGCTGAAATTTCAACTGACGTAACTGGCGGGCATGTTGCAAGGTGGTTTCACTAATCTCCACACCGCCTGTCATTCTTGCAAGCTCCTGAATAATTTCGTTTTCTTCAAGATTGATAATCGTACTGCTAGCAGGATCAGTCTGCTGTTTTTTCACCAGTAGATGCTGATCAGATTGTGCTGCAACCTGCGCCTGATGAGTAATACACAGAATCTGTACATGCTGGGCCAGATCGGCCAGTAAACGTCCGACAATTTCTGCCGTACCACCACTGATCCCGACATCAATTTCATCAAAGACCAATACTTCGGCTTCGGTTTTTTCTGCATTCATGACCTGCATCACCAGCGCAATACGCGAGAGCTCACCGCCTGAAGCAACCCGGGCCAAAGGCTGTGCCGGAATGCCTTTATTGGCAGTAAACAGCAATTGAATAAAGCTGAGACCTTCACTAGATGGCTGTTCCAAAGGCTCAAACTTAAACTCAAAATGCGCTTCAGGCAGTGCCAGTTGTTTAACCTGCTCAGTGAGCTGCTTGGCCAACGGTGCTGCGGCTTCACGGCGAATCTGATCCAGATGTTGGGCCTTATCCAGAAACTCCTGATAAGACACTGCTACCTGCTCAGCGAGTGTTTCCGGATCTTCCAGTTGATGTAACTGTTCCAATTCACTTTGCCAGGCTTCATATTCTTCTTTGAGCAACTCTGGCTGGGTCCGATACTTACGTGCCAGACGATGGAAGATTTCCAAAGTTGAATTCAGCACTTCCATGCGTTCTGGATCAAAACTCTGCCGATCCATGAACTGGCGTAAATTCGCTGCTGCATCTTCAAGTTCGCTTTGGGCATTCAGCAGGGAGGTGTAAATTCCGGAAAGCTGTTCGCTACGACCGGCATGTGATTCCATGCGACGTAGAATGGAAGCCAGTTCTTGGGAAATATTCTGTTCGCCTTCATCCAGACTATTCAGGCTATAGACACAGTCCTGCATGATCGCTTCATGATGGGAAAGCCGGTCAAATTCCTGTTCAATCTCCTGATAATCCGTCTGAACAATTTCTTCCAGTTCTTCTAGCTGCAGTTCCAAGGTTTCCATGCGTTGCTTACGGGTCGCTTGTGCATCTAGCGCTGCCTGATGCTGACGAATATTTTTCTGCCAAGTGCTATACGCATCACGTACTTCTTGGGCCGGCGCATAAAAATGATAATAACGATCCAGCCAGTGCTTCGGATAAGGTGGTTCTAATAATTGTTGCTGACTATGCTGGCTATAGAGTTGTACTAGTAAACGCCCAATTTCTTTCAGTTCAGACAGGCTGCTCGGACGTCCATTGATCCAGGCCTTACTACGGCCGGTGGCAAAAATCACCCGGCGTAAATGAATTTCACCTGATTCATCATCCAGCTCATGCTCTTTCAACCAGGCTGCTTCAGGACTGTGTTCCTGATAGCTGAAGCTGGCGGTGACATCCGCCTTTTCCGTACCATAACGCACATAATTGGTATCGGTTCGCTCACCCAAACAGGCAGACAAGGCATCCAGTAACAGGGATTTACCTGCACCGGTTTCACCGGTTAAAACGTTAAAACCTTTATCAATATCAATAGCAAGATGCCCAGCTAAAGCAAAATTGATCAGAGTTAAATGTGTCAGCATAAACGCATCCGGGCTGCGAAAAGTTTGATTGAAATAGCCTGATGTCGGATTGGGGTCGCAACATGGCTGGGATTATTATAAATCAGGACGAATCAATTTCATTCTATCTTAAATTTTAAAGATTCATATATGCTTATTTCACTGTATTTTCGCAAGAAGCTGACTCAGAAGTGCGTTAATTCACTGCTGATTTTCATATTTTTGACATCCCCAATCTTTAAATTAAAGACTCAATTGAGCCTGTTTTTAAAAGAGCGCGTGCAGATCGAAACTTAAGTTTATCTATCAGCAAAATACAGGCCAAAACATGCTGTAAATAGAAGGGGTTCAGGTGATACAGAATATTTGATCGACGCCGACAAACTTCGATTGATTAGTTGAGGGTGCACATTTAAACTACAGCAATCAAAATATTACAAAATGCTTTATCTGGAGAAATCGCATGTCAGCTCAGTTTGATCATGTATCGGTACTTAAAAAATCTAATGTATATTTCGGCGGGTTGTGTATTAGCCACATTGTACAATTTGAAGACGGGACCAAAAAAACTTTGGGTGTCATTCTGCCATCAGAAAATGCCTTGACCTTTGAAACACATGTTCCTGAGCGCATGGAAATTGTTTCAGGTGAATGCCGTGTGCAGATTGGCGATAGTGAAGAAAGTGAGCTGTTCCGTGCCGGTCAGTCTTTCTATGTGCCGGGCAATAGCCGTTTTAAAATCGAAACCGATGATGTGCTGGACTATGTCTGCCATTTTGAAGGTTAAGTCCAGATTCAAGATCAGTGCAAACCGGGCAAGAAATTTCAGCGCGAATCGGTTAAACTAATCAGCTATAGAAATCCTGTGAAGTCAGCTTTACGGGATTTTTCTTTTGTACATACAACTAATCTAGAGGTCGTTCATGGCAAAACCTGAATATTTTTATGGCGTACATTCAGTGGAGTCATTGTTAGAGCTTGAGCCTGAACGTGTCTTGACATTATTCACTCTCAAAGGACGCGATGATCAGCGTTTAAAGCGTGTACTGGAACTGGCTGAACCGTTTGGGATCAGTGTGCAGCAAGCCAGCCGTGACAAACTGGAGAAATTGGCCGGGCAACCGTTTCACCAAGGCGTGGTCGCTGCGGTACGTGCTCATCCAACCCTGAATGAAAAAGATCTTGAATCACTGTTGAGCGCAAATCCTCAAGCGTTGTTATTGGCCCTGGATCATATTACCGATCCACACAACCTCGGAGCATGTGTGCGTACCGCCGCTGCGATGGGTGTTGAGGCAGTGATTGCACCACGTGATCGTTCTGCAAGCTTGACTCCGACTGCACGTAAAGTGGCTGCCGGTGGTGCTGACAAAGTCAAATTTATTCAGGTGACTAATCTGGCGCGTACCTTGGGGCAAATCAAAGAAGACTTTAATGTGCGAGTCGTCGGTACCATGCTGGATGAAAAAGCGCTGCCGATTCAGGAGTTTGATTTCACCGGTACTGGTGTCTGTGTGGTGATGGGTGCGGAAGATACCGGTCTACGTCCAATTACACAAAGCCAATGCGATCAGACGGTGTATATCCCGATGGCGGGTAATCTGCAAAGCCTGAATGTCAGTGTGGCGACCGGTATGGCACTGTATGAAGCTTGCCGTCAGCGTAACCTGTAATTGATGATGGCATTGTCAGATCGTACACAAGGCTATGTCTTTCTACTGACGACCATGTGTATCTGGGGCGGTTTTACTTTAACCGCCCGTCTGAATGCGCTTTGGAATATCAGTGCCTGGGATATCGTGGCTCTGCGGTTTTCTCTGGCTTTTCTGATTCTGATGCCGATCTTGCTCTATCGCAAGGAGGCGGCTTTTTTACTGAAAAAAGAACCCTTTATTCTGGCCATGATTGGCGGAGTAATTTACTGTCTGTTTGCCTATAGCGCCTTTCATTATGCGCCTACCGCCCATGCCGCGATTTTCTTGAATGGCTGTATTCCGATTTGTACTGCCATCATGGCTTTTTTCCTGATGGGGCAGGCTTTTGATAAACATACCTGGGCCAGCCTGATCATTATGATCGTCGTACTATGTCTCATGAGTATGCTGATGTATCGGGAAACTGGTGTAGCCTTTGGGGCAGGGGACGGGCTATTTTTTATCAGTGCCATACTTTGGGCGATTTTTACTGTTTTATTGCGTAAATATCAGCTAACTGCATGGCACGCAATGTGTGGTGTCGCGATCTGGTCGGCAGTGATATATGTGCCGATTTATCTGCTATTTTTACCGAAAAATTTGAGTGTGCCTGAACCCAAGCATTTACTGTTTCAGACCATTTTTCACGGCATATTTGTGGTGATTATTGCTACTTTAAGCTATGTAGAAGCCATCAAGCGTCTTGGTGCATTTAAGGCAGGCAGTATTACCAATCTTGCACCTTTTATTGCGGCAATTCTGGCTGTACCTTTATTAAATGAAACTTTAAGTCTGGCCATGGTGTGTGGCCTGATGGGTATGGCAGTCGGGGCCTTACAGCCGTGGCGCTGGTTACAGCATCAGGACAGTCTGAGCCGAAAATTAGCAGAACAAAAAAAGCAGTCTTAATCAGACTGCTTTTTTTATGCTTCAGCTGGCTGCCATGTTTAAATATTTTTGATGTAATGGTCTGAGATGAGCATAGAGATGATCCAGATGACCATCATTCAGCACAATATCATCGGCCATGGTCTGCTTTTGTTCGCGGGACATTTGGGCGGCAATGATATTGCGAATTTGTTCGATATTCTGGCCATCACGTTGTGAGGCCCGCTCAATTTGCAGTTCGATGGTGGCATCAATCAGTAAGGTATGCTGAGTGAGTTCGTGCTGATTGGTTTCAAATAAAAGTGGTGAAACCAGAATGGCATAGGGACTTTGCGCAGCATGTAGTTGCTGGATAATGGAAGTGCGAATTGCCGGATGGGTAATACTTTCCAGGGTCTTGCGTGCTTCAGGAGACTGGAAGATATATTCACGCAAGGCACGACGATTCAGTGAGCCATCGGCAAGCAGTACCCAATCGCCAAAAGCCTGCTGGATCTGGGTAAGTGCAGGCTGCCCAATTTCGACCACTTCACGCGCTACCACATCGGCATCGACTACCGTGATCCCTTGTGCTTCAAACCACTGACTGGCAGCAGACTTGCCACTGCCAATCCCGCCGGTTAATCCGAGTATAAATTTCACTTTATTGACCTAAATACACTTTCATAATCTGCTCGCCCCACAAAAAAGCAATCCAGCCGGCAATCGCGATATAGGGACCAAAGGCAAAAGGCTGATTTTCCTTGCGGACTTTTAGCAGAATGATGCCAATAATCGCACCTACCAGGGAAGACAGCAGCACAATTAAAGGCAGTAATAACGGACCCATCCAGGCACCCAAAGCGGCTAGCAATTTAAAATCGCCATAACCCATGCCTTCCTTGCCGGTAATGATTTTAAACAGGTAATACACTATCCATAGACACAAAAAACCAATGATATAGCCCCAGATGGCAGAGCTTGGGGAGGTATAGAGTGCATAACTATTTACCCCCAGACCTAGTGCAGCCAAGGGCAGGGTATAACGGTCAGGTAATAGCTGGGTGTCAAAATCAATAAAGGTTAGCGCAATCAGTACATAAGTCAGGATCAGACCAAACAGCATTTGCATTGTCGGGCCAAATACTGCTACGACAAGCAGTGCACAAACTGCCGTCAGAATTTCAACAAATGGATAACGGATACTGATGGGATTCTGGCAATTGCTACATTTTCTGCGCAGGACCAGCCAGCTGATAACGGGGATATTCTGGTACCAGCGGATCGGCTGATGGCATTTAGGACAAGTCGAAGCGGGTTTGCTCAGGCTAAGTTTACTTTCATCAATCACCGGCTGTTCCGGATGCAAGAACATCTGACAATCGGTACGCCATTCCTGTTCCATCATCTTGGGTGTACGGTAAATCACTACATTTAGAAAGCTGCCGATACATAAACTAAAAAGCCCAACTGCGATATACAACGCCGTTGGGTTTTGAATAAAATATTGAATAAGATCTTGCATTAAACCACAGAACCCATTTGGAAAATTGGAAGGTACATGGCAATCACCAGACCACCGACAAGCACACCAAGAACAGCCATAATTAACGGTTCCATCATCGAAGTTAAGCCATCAACTGCATTGTCGACTTCATTTTCATAATGCGTGGCTACTTTGTCCAGCATGGCATCTAGTGCACCTGACTCTTCACCAATTGCGACCATTTGGATGGCCATGGAAGGAAACTTGTTGGTGACCCGCATGGCAAACTGAAGTTGTTGACCTGTGGCGACATCTTCCCGAATTTTCATCACAGCATCTTCATATACGACGTTATTGGTAGCGCCGGCAGTAGATTCCAGTGCATCAATCAAGGGAACACCAGCTGCAAAAGTGGTGGCCAAAGTACGGCTATAACGGGCAATAATTGCTTTATACACTAGATCACCGAAAATCGGGGCTTTGAGCGCTGCTTTATCCAGAAAATCGCGGAATTTCTTGCTACGTTTTTTGGCTTCAAGAAAAGCAGTAATGATGGCTCCAATGGCAATAATCAGCAGGAACCAATATTTTTGCATCCATTCTGACATATTGACCACCATCTTAGTAAAAGCGGGTAGATCTGCACCAAATGAAGAGAATAATTCCTGGAAAACTGGGACTACTTTGACCATCAGAATGATCGTGACAATCACTGCAACCACGACTACCGAAGCCGGATACTTCATGGCTTTTTTAATTTTTTGCTTGAGCAGTTCGCTTTTTTCTTTATAGATTGCAACACGATCCAGCATGGTTTCTAGCGCACCAGATTGCTCACCAGATTCGACCAAAGAGCAGAACAATTTGTCGAAATACTGTGGGTATTTGCGCAGTGCGCCGGCAAAGGTATTGCCGCCTTCGACTTCACCTTTAATTCCCAGTACCACCTCACGCATGGCCGGATTTTCCAGACCTTCTGCGACAATTTCAAAACCTTGAACCAGCGGTACACCGGCTTTCATCATGGTCGCCAACTGTCGGGTGAAAATTGTAATATCCAGCGTCGAGACTTTTTTCTTCATCAAGCCTTCAAAAATATTTTTTTTCTTTTCCCGAATGGTCTTGATGCTGATACCTTGTTTCCGAAGGGTGACCTTGGCCAAAGCCATATTTTTTGCTGGCAATTCCCCCTTGATCTTTGCCCCTTTACGATCAATTCCTTCATAGCTGAAGATCGGCATCATCTGGCCTTTCTTTACTGCTGCCATACCTTTATCCTTATTTTAGATCAGCGCCCGATCATTCGCTAGTGACACGATTGACTTCCTGTAAAGAAGTCACCCCCTGCATCACCTTGATTAAACCTGATCGGCGTAAATTGTTAAAACCTGCACGTGCGGAAGCATCGGCAATTTCAAGTGCATTGCCGTCCTCCATAATAATTCTGGAAATTTCGGGTGTTACTTTCATAACTTCATAAATACCCACACGACCCTTATATCCTTCGCGACATTCATTGCAGCCCACCGGTTCATAAATTTGGAACTCAGGTTGCTGCAAGTCGGTTTCGGTAAAACCCATCTCCAGTAAGCTTTGTTTCGGAATATCGGCAGGTTTTTTACATTGTGAACACAAACGACGCGCCAACCGTTGTGCAATGACCAGGTTGACTGAAGTGGCAATATTGAAAGAAGGCACCCCCATATTGCGTAAACGGGTCAAAGTCTCAGGCGCACTATTGGTATGCAGCGTCGACATCACCATATGACCAGTCTGCGCCGCTTTAATCGCAATCTCGGCAGTTTCCAGATCCCGGATCTCACCGACCATCACGATATCCGGGTCTTGACGTAAGAAGGACTTCAGGGCGGCAGAGAAGGTCAGTCCGACCTTATTATTGACGTTGACCTGATTAATGCCTTGCAAGTTAATCTCGACCGGATCTTCCGCCGTTGAGATATTAGTATCTTCACGATTGAGTATATTCAGACCGGTATACAGTGAAACAGTTTTCCCGGAACCCGTCGGGCCGGTAATCAGTAGCATCCCTTGCGGTTTGTCCAGTGCCTGCATAAACAACTCTTTTTGTTCTGGTTCATAACCTAGGGCATCAATACCGAGCATCGCGCTGGATGGATCCAGAATACGCAGTACCAGCTTCTCGCCAAACAGGGTGGGGAGAGAGTTGACACGGAAGTCAATGGCTTTGTTTTTGGATAATTTTAGTTTGATTCGACCATCTTGCGGTACCCGTTTTTCTGAAATGTCCATTTGCGACATAACCTTAAGACGTGAAGACAAGCGGTTTGCCAGCTGTAAGGGCGGGGTTGCAATCTGACGTAGAACACCATCGACCCGGTAACGTACCCGATAGATTTTTTCATAAGGTTCAAAGTGTAGATCTGAAGCGCCCATACGGATCGCATCAATCAGCAATTTATTAATATATTTGACAATCGGTGCTTCTTCACCCTTGTTACTGTCATCCTCTTCTTTATTCGGATCAGCAGATTCGACATCAACATCCAGATCAAATTCTTCATCAAACTCAAACGTGCTTTCTTCAGTAAAATTCTGCTCGATCAGTTTTTCAAGTTTATTGTGTTCAACAATAATGGTTTCAATATTGAGTTTAGTCGAAAAACGGACTGCATCGATCGCTTCGATATTGGTCGGGTTGCTGGTCGCAACATATAAAATACTGGAATTTTTAAAAATCGGCAGGATGCGATACTTGGTAATCAGCTTTTCATCAATCGCATCCCGCAAAATTTGGGCAGGATCATAGGCACTGATATCAAACAGCGGTTCGCCAAATTCAACTGAAATCGTTTCAGCAATGATGGTCGGAGAAAGCTGCTGCTGGTTAATTAACTCAGCCACAATATCGACTTTTTCTTGTTTGGCATGCGCCAACGCACTGCGCATATCTTCAGCCGAGATGACGCCTTCCTCGACCAAACGACGAATAAATCCGGTAAATCTTGGCGACCCCTGTAATGCTGTCATGCTATAAATGCCTACTCATCAAATTCTTTTAATTGCTATACTAAAATTATACGTTTGTTACGTAAAAATACCATAGCCAAGAGTGCTGCTAGCTTCCTCATCTCCAGTAAAAGCATGAACTGGTTAGAAGAAGTCCCCATTTTTTAAGTGATAACAAAAAATAACCATTTTGGATAGTCTAAACCGAGAATGAGTGATAAGAAAACTATTCTTTTAATTTTCCAATTCCGTGTAGAATGTGCCCAATTCAAAATATGTAAATGAAATAGGTTAATTATGTCGGTTTCGACGATTACCCCTTGGGTGATAGGTAACTGGAAAATGAATCCGGTGCAGGCAGAGGCATTGAGCTTGGTGCGTGGTATTAAGAATTTGCTGGAAACTGCGCCAATTGCCGAAGATCGATGTTATTTAGGTGTGGCACCGATTGCCATTGCCTTAAGTCAGATTCAGGCAGAGCTGTCATCTGCGGTTCGTCCGATTTATACTGTAGCACAAGATGTTTCACGTATTTTAGGAACGGGTGCCTATACCGGTGAAGTCAGTGCTGAATTACTCGCAGACAGCCAAATCCAGTATGTACTGGTAGGTCATTCTGAGCGCCGTGAAATATTTGCGGAAAATACTGATATTTTAAATGCTAAAATCAAAAATGCTTTAAGTGCTGGTTTGACGGTAATTTATTGTGTCGGTGAAAGCCTGGAACAACGTGAAGCAGGGCAGGCAGAAACTGTAGTATTGCAACAAATTTGTGATATCGCTGCTGTGGTTGAAGCCGAACAATGGAAAAATATCGTGATTGCTTATGAACCGATCTGGGCAATTGGAACCGGTAAAACAGCTTCTCCTGAAGATGCACAGGCCATGCATGCACAAATCCGTCAAGGTTTAAGCCAGATTACGGGCTATGGCGAGAGTATGGCGATTCTATATGGTGGTAGTGTCAAGCCGGAAAATGCAGTAGAGTTAGCAGCCTGCCCAGATATCAATGGGGCATTGGTCGGTGGTGCATCACTCAATGCTGAGTCGTTCCATAAAATTGCTCATGCATTTGCAAATACACAATAATTAGGAGTTCAGCATGCAAACTTTTGTGCTGGTAGTACATATTATCTTAGCTGTTTTGATGATTGTCTTGATTTTGGTTCAGCATGGTAAAGGTGCAGATGCTGGTGCCTCTTTCGGTGGCGGTGGTGCGGCGACGGTATTCGGGGCATCCGGTTCGGGTAATTTCATGACCCGTATGACTGCCATTTTAACGGCGCTATTTTTTGTAACCAGTCTGACTTTGGCTGTTTTAGCCAAAAAAGAAAGCACAAATGCCTATAGTTTGGGAGCGGTTCAATCTGCGCCGACCACGCCTGTGCAATCGAATGAAACTTCACCAACTGCACCAGAAACGACCGAATAGTTTTAATTAGTCCTTTCTTTTTTGCAGTGATGCGACTAGAATGCGACACAGCTGCGGTGGTGGTGGAATTGGTAGACACGCTACCTTGAGGTGGTAGTGCTTTCGGGCGTGGGGGTTCAAGTCCCCCCTTCCGCACCAACTTATAATCCAGAAATTTAAGTTGGTGTATGCAGCTGAAAAAACTTCTGTTGATGCGGGATGGAGCAGTCTGGTAGCTCGTCGGGCTCATAACCCGAAGGTCGTTGGTTCAAATCCAGCTCCCGCTACCAATCAATCCTTTTAGAAGACGCAAACTTTCAAGAGGCAGCTTAAACAGGTTTTAAGTTGAGAAATTTAATTTGCATGTTGTTGCGGGATGGAGCAGTCTGGTAGCTCGTCGGGCTCATAACCCGAAGGTCGTTGGTTCAAATCCAGCTCCCGCTACCAATCTTTTAAAGATGCAAACTTTAAAAGCAGTTTAAGTCTTTTAAACTGAAATGTTATTTGTACGCTGATGCGGGATGGAGCAGTCTGGTAGCTCGTCGGGCTCATAACCCGAAGGTCGTTGGTTCAAATCCAGCTCCCGCTACCATTTTAAATGGTTTGGTAAGTGTTATTTATAGATCTAGTTGATGGCCTGTCGGGCTCAACCCTCTATAAACTGGCGAAGGTTGTTGGTTTACATCCGGCTCCCACTACCAATTTTTCAGTGACAGATGACAAATATGCAGAATGATGTGGTTTTGATTGAAAAGTTCTCATCTTTTGTATATAATTTTTGCACGTTGATGCGGGATGGAGCAGTCTGGTAGCTCGTCGGGCTCATAACCCGAAGGTCGTTGGTTCAAATCCAGCTCCCGCTACCAAGTTTCTAAAAAGAGGCTCACAACAAGGTGGGCCTTTTTGCACAGTGGGATTTGAAAAAATCTTAAATTGTGCATTAATTGGGGCGATTTACGCCCTTTTTTATTGGCTATCGTGTAGTGTCGACATTATTTGGTCAAATCTCCATGTTTCACTACTACTATAGTTTGTATTGGTTTGTAGTGGTCAAATAGATCATAAAATCGCACCAGATGACGAGAGTAAATGAAGCTATCAAATAAAACTCAAGCACTTCAGGACTTGATTGCACCAGCAGTTGAAGCCTGTAATGTAAACCTTTGGGGGATTGAATTCCTGCCACAGGGTAAATGTTCGTTATTACGTATCTACATCGACAAGCCAGTCGATGAGAGCGTTGCACCAGCAATCAATGAAGATGGTGAAGAAGAGCAGGGGCGTGGTATTGGCGTTCAGGATTGTGTGCGTGTCACGCAGCAAGTGGGCGCAATGCTGGATGTTCATGATCCGATTTCGGGTGAATATTCACTTGAAGTATCTTCGCCAGGCTGGGACCGTCCATTCTTCCAGCTCGAGCAGATGTCAGGCTATATCGGTCATACCGTAGCACTACGTTTGATCAGTGCGGTAGATAACCGTCGTAAATTCCAGGCCAAACTGGTTGCTGTCGATCTTGAAAATGAAATGATTCAAGTTGAAGTAGAAAAGCAACAGGTATTGGAGATCGACAGTCACAATATCGATAAAGCAAATTTGGTCTTCCAAGATTAATTGAATAAATAAAAATTTAACGAATAGGTGACGTATGGCACGTGAAATTCTGACCGTCGTTGAAACGGTTAGTAACGAAAAAGGTGTACCTCGTGAAGCGATCTTTGAAGCGCTTGAGCAAGCTTTAGTTGCTGCGACAAAGAAAAAATTCTACGAAGGAACACATTCGGAAGAAGCACGTTTACGTGTGGAAATTGATCGCAAAACAGGTGACTATCGTACTTTCCGTCAGTGGGAGGTGGTTGCAGACGAAGACCATGAAATGCCAGCTTGTCAGGATGCCATCTCTGATGTTGATCCGGCAAAATGGTCGATTGGTGACATTCGTGAGCTTGAAGTTGAATCGATTGACTTCGGTCGTATTGCAGCGCAAATTGCCAAGCAAGTGATCGTACAGAAGATCCGTGAAGCAGAGCGTGCACTTGTAGCCGATGCTTACGAATCTAAAGTCGGCGAGCTGATCTACGGTGAAGTGAAAAAACAAACCAAAGACGGCTTCATTATCGACTTAGGTGACAATGCTGAAGCGTATCTTGCTCGTGAAGAAATGATTCCGAAAGAAATCCTTCGTCCGAAGCAACGCGTGAATGCGATTCTGTTCAATGTCAACCGTGAAGGTCGCGGTGCGCAGTTGCAACTGTCGCGTGCTAAACCGGATATGCTGATTGCATTGATGAAGAAAGAAATCCCTGAGATTTCTGAAGAAATCATTGAAATTAAAGCGGCGGCTCGCCAACCAGGCGTTCGTGCTAAAATTGCAGTGAAAACCAATGACCACCGTATTGACCCGGTGGGTGCTTGTATTGGTATGCGTGGTACCCGTATCCAGGCTGTACAGCAAGAGCTCAATGGCGAGCGTATTGATGTAGTCGTTTGGTCGGATGATCCTGCGCAATATATCGCAAGTGCATTGGAACCAGCAGATGTATCGAGTATTGTCATTGATGAAGATGCACGTACTGCAGATATCATTTTCGCAACCAGCGATCAGTTGGCACGTGCGATTGGTTCACAAGGTCAGAACGTTCGTCTGGCATCTGAATTGACTGGCTACAAGCTGGACATGATGCTGGAAGAGGAATACTACGCCCGTCAACAAAACGAAGCGCAACAATATTTAGACATGTTTGTTACCCGTCTGGATATCGCGGAAGATTTGGCGATGGCATTGGTAGAAATGGGCTTCACCTCGCTTGAAGAAATTGCTTATGTCCCTGCAGAAACGTTTGATGAAATCGAACTGGATGCGGAACTGGTTGAACTACTGCAAAGCCGTGCGAAAGAAATTGCACTTGCTGATGCATTACAACAGCAAGAGAACATACAAGCGCCAAGTGAAGAACTTGTTGCAATGGAAGGCATGACAGTAGAGATCGCGCAAGCGCTAGCAGCTCGTGGTGTGGTAACAGTGGATGATTTAGCAGATCAGGCGACTGACGATATCGAAGATATTGAAGGTTTGGGTGCTGAGAAAGCAGGTCAACTCATTATGAAAGCGCGCGAATCATGGTTTAACTAGGAGGTAGTATATGACGGACAAGTCGATTAAAGAGTTAGCCCTCAATGTGGGTCGTCCAGTTGAGAAGCTCCTAGAGCAGGTTCGTGAGGCAGGTTTACCACAGCGTAAAGCTGACGATATTATTACCACCGAACAACAAGACAGCTTGATGAGCCATGTGAAAAAGTCACAGGGTTCAGAAAGCCAAGCAGGGCAAATCACGTTGAAACGTAAAACGACTAGTACGGCTAAAGTAGCCAGTACTTCAGGTAAGGCGAAAACGATTAATGTAGAAGTTCGCAAGAAGCATACATTTGTTAAGCCGGATCCAGAACAGATCAAAGCAGAAGCATTGGCGAAAGCCAAGGCTGAGCAACAGGCCAAAGCTGCGCCTGAACAGAATACAGCGCAAGCTGCTTCTGCTGAAGCTCCAAAAACTGGCGTAAATAACGCGAATAAAGCTCTAGAAGCGATGCGTGCTGCTGCAAAGCAAACCAGCGACAAGCAAGAAGTTTCTAAAGCTGCAGTTGTGGTAAAACGCAAATCAACCAACAAGCCGATTGTGAAGCAAGTTGTTAAACCAACTGAAACCGCTGAACAGAAAAAGGCACGTGAAGCAGAAGCAGCAAAATTAAAAGCTGTTGAAGAAGCGGCACGTCGTAAAGCGGCTGAAGAAGCGCAGCAACGTACGCTTGAACAAATGCGTCAAATGGCGTCCAAGTACACCGCGGAAGATACCACTGCAACGATTCGTGTTGTTGATGATTCTCCTCTGGCTGCCGGCCTTGTTGGTCAGGCATATGAAGACTCTTTTGCCAAAGAAGACCGCGAAATCAAACGTGGTACGAATACGCCGAGCGCGCGTGCACCTAAAAAAGGTGGTCGTCGTGGTCAGGAAGAGCAAAGCTTCAGCAAACAGCCTAAGCGCGGTTTAAAAACCAGTCAAGGCAACAAGCACGGCTTCGAAAAACCTGTGAAAAAACAGGTTTACGATGTTGAAATCGGTGAAACGATTGTCGTTGCTGACTTGGCTGCGAAAATGGCAGTTAAGGTTCGTGAAGTGATTAAATCACTCATGAAAATGGGTGAATTGGTTACTCAGAACCAGGCAATTGATCAGGAAATTGCTGCACTTGTTGTTGAAGAAATGGGCCATAATCCGGTACTAGTTTCTGATACACAAGCTGAAGATAACTTGCTTGAAGCAGCTGAAGAAGCACGTGGTGCGCAATCTACGCGTGCGCCTGTTGTTACCATTATGGGTCACGTTGACCATGGTAAAACATCACTGCTTGACCGTATTCGTCGTGCCAAAGTGGCTGCTGGCGAAGCAGGCGGTATTACCCAGCATATCGGTGCTTACCATGTAACTACTGATAAAGGTATGATTACATTCCTTGATACTCCGGGACACGCAGCATTTACTGCAATGCGTTCACGTGGTGCGAAAGCAACAGATATCGTGGTTCTAGTTGTTGCAGCAGATGATGGTGTAATGCCACAAACTGCAGAAGCAATTGACCATGCACGTGCTGCAGGTACACCAATCATTGTTGCAATCAACAAGATGGATAAAGAATCTGCTGATCCAGATCGCGTTCTGAATGAATTGACTGTGAAAGAAATCGTGCCAGAACAATGGGGTGGTGACGTTCCAGTGGCAATGGTTTCTGCACATACTGGTCAAGGCATTGATGAACTTCTTGATATTATTTCGATTCAAGCTGAACTTCTAGAGCTTAAAGCATCTGAAGAAGGTGCTGCACAAGGTGTTGTAATTGAAGCACGTGTAGACAACAGCCGTGGTGCGGTAACGTCTATTCTGGTTCAAAACGGTACATTGAAAGTAGGTGATCTTGTTCTTGCTGGTTCATCTTATGGTCGCGTTCGTGCGATGACGGATGAAAATGGTCAGCGTATCAAATCTGCAGGTCCTTCGATTCCAGTGGAAATTCTGGGTCTTCCAGAAGCGCCAATGGCAGGTGACGAAGTTCTTGTGGTCAGCGATGAGAAGAAAGCACGTGAAGTTGCCGATGCGCGTATGGATCGTGAACGTCAAAAACGTCTTGAGCGTCAATCTGCAATGCGTCTTGAAAACATCATGGCGTCTATGGGCAAGAAAGATGTACCTATCGTGAACGTTGTGTTGAAAACTGACGTACGCGGTACCTTGGAAGCATTACACGTTGCACTTGCTGAGCTTGCGACTGACGAAGTTAAAGTACGTATCATCGGTTCTGGTGTAGGTGCGATTACTGAGTCTGACGTGACACTGGCTGAATCTTCAGAAGCAGTTCTACTCGGCTTTAACGTACGTGCGGACAATGCTGCGCGTCAAAAAGCAGATGCAGACAGTATCGACATTCGTTATTACTCAATCATCTATCAATTGATTGATGATGTGAAAGCAGCAATGAGCGGTAAGCTTGCACCAGAACATCGTGAAACGATTCTGGGTGTTGCACAAGTACGTGAAGTATTCCACTCAAGTAAGTTTGGTGCGGCTGCAGGCTGTATGGTACTTGAAGGCGTATTGCATCGTAACAAACCGATTCGCGTATTACGTGATGACGTGGTTGTGTTCCAGGGCGAGCTTGAATCTCTTCGTCGCTACAAAGAAGTGGTTGAAGAAGTTCGTGCCGGTATGGAATGTGGTCTTGCGGTGAAAGGCTATAAAGACATCAAAGCACTTGATAAGATCGAAGTGTACGATGTTCAACTGATTAAACGGAGTCTTTAATGGCGGGTAGTCAACGTCTGAAGCGTATGGCGGATACAGTACAACGCGAGTTGTCAGAACTGATCCGTCAGGAGCTGAAAGATCCACGCTTAGGTGGTCTCGTGACCATCTCTGCGGTGAAGGTGAGCCCAGACCTGGGATATGCGGAAGTTTATGTCACTGTGATGGGACGTGAACTTGGCGATGAGCAAAGCCAAGAAGCCAATAAAGAAACTTTAGATGTGCTGAATAAAGCATCTGGTTTCTTGCGCCACGAGCTGAGTCGTCGTATCAAAACCCGTATTACGCCTCGTCTACGTTTCCATTACGATAAGACCAATGCATATGGTAACTATATGTTTGGCCTGATCGCTGAAGCTGTGAAGGACTTACCTGAAGCTGAAGTAAAAAAAGATGATGAATAAGTCTTAGGACTAAAAAAGCCACCTTCGGGTGGCTTTTTTATCTCTCTATTTTGAGATTTAAGAAAATTTGAATTGCTTGCTCAATTAACCTAAATCATCATTGCGATTGATTTTCTTTTCATAAAAGGTACGACGGCGTGAACGCTGCCAAGGCAGGGGACGTTCCAGCGTTTCCGGCACTTCGCCACTCAAAGAGCGTAACCGCAAATGCAATGCAGCCTGTGCCATCAGATTGGCGGATACCGGCGCAGTAATAAAGGCAAACAGGGTAATCAGCACTTCAGCAAAACCGAAACGGCCATACATGGCAGAGAAAATAATTGCTGCAATTAAGAAACTGCCGAGGCCCAAAGTACTGGATTTGGTCGGTGCATGCAGACGCATGAACAGATCGGGCAAGCGCACCATCCCAATTCCGCCGACCAGCATAAAGAAAGCACCAATCAATAGAAAAATCGACACCAGTATTTCTAAAATTAAAGACATTTAAAAACTCCTAGTCGATGACATGGCCAGTGGTAAAATAACGTGCCAAGGCTGCGGTAGAGACAAAGCCCAGCATCGCGACCAAGAGAGCGCCTTCAAACAGAAATGTGCTGCTCCAGTAAATTCCTAAAATCACCACCAGACAGGTTGCATTCAGAAACAGGGTGTCCAGTGCCAGCAGACGATCCACAATAGACGGCCCGGTAATCAGACGGATCAGACACAGTAACATGGAGATGGTTACCGCACCCAGACAAATCAATAATGCATAAGGTAGAATTGTCATGCTTTTTCTCCTGATCGTGCATTAAAAATCTCAATGAGCGGGCGTTCATAGCGCTGCTTAATCAGCTCGATTTCGGCCGCTTCATCATCTGTGCTTAAGGCATGTACCAGAATATCACCACGATCCTGGTCAATCCCTGCAGATACCGTGCCCGGTGTGGTGGTAATAATCATCGCCAGCAAGGTGTTGACTTCTTCATGTTCGGTATCTAGAGGCACACGGAACCATTTTGGATGCAGATTCTTGGTTGGTCCAAGTACCAGTTTTGCGACTTTAATATTGGCTACTACAATATCCCAAACTACGACGAAGAACAGGTGCAGGGCAGGAGTCCACTGGATATTGGGGGTATAGTCAATAAAGGGTTCGACCATACGTGGAATGATGACTGCGAGTAGCAAGGCCATCAGTAGGGTTCCAGCGTCCAGGCTGTGTGCCAGTAAAACCCAGCTCAGTCCCACAATTACAGAAACCAGCGGATGTGGGAACCAGCGTTGAAATAATGATTCAGCCATTAAGGTCCCTCCGCCGGTTTAAGTTGATTATCATCATATTCGGTCTGTTCAATATGCTGCTGGTCAATCTGGCGTTGCTTGAATTCAGAAATATGTTCGCCCTTCAAAGTCGCTTCTGAAATTACATAAGGAATCAGATGCGCATTAGGATCTATCACCTCACCACCATATTTGGTTTCTGGCAAATACTTCGGATCGAATGGCTGGACGCTAATAAACTGACCTTCTGCATCCGGTTTTAACAGCGCGGCTTCATAGACCGAATTGTTTTTGATCTGTTCCGCAGTCTGATAATTATATTGATAGATCGGTCCGGCAAACACCACATAGGCGGTTAAGCTCGCCAGCAATATATAAATGACCCGGTCATTGCGTGCCGGCGCTTTACTCGGCAGGGCTTCATATTTATGAAACTCTTCAGAATCAAGATCATCTTCAGGTCTGCTCGAACGCCAGAACAGGATAAAACCGACCCGGGTAAAAGCCAGAATACTGAGAAAACTTACCAGCAAAATGGTCAGGATAATAATCATCTGATAATCTGAATTAGCAGAAGCCTGCAAAATAAAGATTTTACCGAAGAATCCACTAAACGGTGGCAGGCCTGCCATCATCAAGGCGATGATGAAATAGACAATCGAAACCAGCTTGTTCTGTTTCATCAGTGGGGCGATTTTAAAATGATCTTTAAATTCGCCACGCTGTGAGGTAATCCAACCCGACAGAATATAAAATGCGGCCGCAATCAGGGTGCTGTGTACCAGGTAATATAGCGCACCCGCCCAAGCCGCAGTATTATTCAGGCCAATGGCCACCAAAATCGTTCCGACTGAAGACAGCACCATAAAACCGACAAAACGGCGCAGACGTTCGGTGCCAATCGCACAGATCACCCCATAGACGGATGTGACCAGGCCACTCACTAGCAGACAGTTCATCAGAATCTGATGGCTATATTCATCATCAAAAACCGTGCCGTTGATCCGCAAAATCGCATAAACCCCGACTTTGGTCATGATGGTAAAGAGCGCGGCAACAGGAGTCGTGGCTACTGCATAGGTTTTGGGTAACCAGAAACCCACCGGCAGCATTGCTGCTTTGATTCCAAACACCACAAACAGCATCAAGCCACCAGCAACCGCCAGTTTATGCTGATCTTCTGCAAGGGTTGGCAGCAAACGGGCCACATCAGCCATATTCAGGCTGCCGACACTGCCATAAATCATCCCGAGTCCAATCAGGAACAGCGCAGACGCCAGCAGGTTAATGGTGACATAGTGAATTCCCAGCTGAAAACGTGCCTTACCTTGTCCATGCAACAGCAGTACATAAGACGCCATCAGCAAAATTTCAAAGAATACGAACAGGTTAAACAAGTCACCGGTTAGGAATGCACCAGTCAGACCCATCAGCAGGAAATGCACCATGGCATGGAAATAACGGCCGCGTAAGTCCCATTCTTTGCTGGCATACCAGACCACAGGCAAGGCGAGCGCATAGGTCAACACCAGCATCATGGCCGAGAGCTGATCCAGCACCAGCACGATCCCGAATGGTGCTGCCCATTCGCTGAGGGTGTATACGCTGATTTGGCCCTCGCTGCTGTTTATCAGATAGCTAACGGCAATGATCAGGCCCAAGATTCCCGAGAGATGGCTGATACCACGACGCCAGGGTTGACGCCAGTCCGTGATCAGAGAGCCTGCACCCGGATTGCCTAAAAGTACAAGGGCAAAAGCGGTAAAGGCCGGCAAAAGAATACTGAAAATAGGGGTGTGCTGAGTCCAGAAATTGAGAAGATCAGTCATTAAGGCTCATCCTCACGTGGATCAATCTGGGGGATATCTTCTTTTGAGTCAACGTGGTCTGTTCCTGATTCGTAGCGGCTACGCAGTGCCAGTTGGACAATAAAGGCAGTGGTGGCAAAGCCAATCACGATGGCCGTCAGCACCAGTGCCTGAGGAAGAGGATCGGTCACATTCGAAGCTTCGGTTAATACTGCAGGCGAATTCATCTGAATCCGGCCCATGGCAAATAAAAACAAGTTGACCGCATAACCAATCATGGCCAAGCCCAACACCACCGGGAAGGTACGCGCCCGCAGGATCAGATAGATGCCTGTGGCTGTCAGCAGGCCAATCGCGGAGGCTAATAAAAATTCTAAACTGATCATTCTATTATCCTCTTGGTACTGGGCCAGACATGCTTGAGTGACGTGAATCGCCCAAGACAGAAATCATCAGCATGGTGGCACCGACGACAGTGACATAGACGCCGACATCGAATAGCGCAGCCGAAGCTAAATGCATTTCTCCAATAATGGGCGGAGAGACATAAATATGTGCACTGGTCAGGAATGGACGTGACCAGAACCAGGCTGCGATTCCAGTCAATCCTGCAATCGTTAAGCCGATCCCGATCCAGATTTCATACAGGCGACCGGATTTGGCGCCAAGCAACTGTTCGGTTTTGTCCTGTCCCACTGCGATATATTGAATAATAAGTGCCAGTGAAGTCACTAGTCCGGCAATAAAACCACCGCCCGGCAGGTTATGGCCACGCATAAAGATATACAGGCTGACTACCAGCGCGACCGGCAAAATCCAGGATGCGGTAATACGCAACATCAGCGGGGATGGGTTAAAACGATAGGTCAGGCCCTGAGTCATGGTGGTACCATGCGCACGCATGCCATCCATCAGGCTCAGAACACCAATCGCCGCAATGCCGAGTACAGTAATTTCGCCGAAGGTATCGAAACCACGGAAATCGACCAGAATCACATTCACCACATTGGTGCCGCCGCCCAGAGGAATGGACTGTTGCAGGAAGAACCATGAAATGGAATTGTGATCACGGGTCATGATCAGCCAGGCAATTGCCGCAATCCCGAGACCGCCGCCCAAGGCAATAATGGCATCACGCCAGCGACGGGTCGGACTCGATTCATACGGTGTTAACTGAGGCAGTAAAGATAAACTCATCAGTAGTAGAACCGTGGTGACCACATCGACCGTAATCTGGGTCAATGCCAGATCGGGAGCCGAGAAGCCGATAAAGACCATGGTGACGACCAGACCGACTGCACCGCTAATCAGTACAGCTTTAATCCGCTCATGATGGAACCACAGCAGCATCCAGCAGGCAGAGAACAGCAGTAACCACAGGATAATCGCCAGGGCAGGGGCATGGGTCAGCTCGCGCGTACCCGTACCCACCGCATTGCTGAGTAATGGGAATCCCACCAGCCCGATGGTAAAAATCACAATCCACAATAAATAGCTTTGTAATTTGCCATTTTCAGTGGTACGGCGGAAACGGCGTGAATTCAGCAGCAAATTTTTCAAAAACAGGTCGAACAGCACCCGGCCCTGTAAGCGGCCCAGTTTTGGATCCAAGTCGATTTCTCGTAAGGCGCCGCCTTTGGCGAGAGAAAAGTAAAAGATTATTCCGCCGAGCAGAGCAATCACACTCATTAGCAGGGGCAGGTTGAAACCATGCCAAAGCGCCAGATGAGTACCTTCAAAAGCAAAATTTTGGGTCGTCGCTTGAGTGGTACTGTTGACAATTTTTTCCACTAGAAGCGCGGGCAATAGACCGACTAAAATACATAAAATTGCTAACAAAGTGGCCGGTGCGCGCATACCAAAGGCCGGTTCATGTGCATCTTTATTCGGGACCTGCTTGCCTAGCGGACCATCGAAAAAGACCCCATGCACCAGTCGAATGGAATAAGCGACCGCAAAAATCCCGGCCAGTGTCGCGACAATAGCAGAGCCGACCATAAGTGGACCACTTAAACTGGCGACCAGTTCGGTAAAGAACATTTCCTTGGACAGGAAACCATTGGTCAAGGGTACACCCGCCATGGATGCTGCCGTGATCATGGTCAGCGTGGCGGTAAATGGCAGTAATTGCCACAAGCCAGACAATTTACGTAAGTCACGGGTACCAGATTCATGATCGATGATGCCGGCAATCATAAACAGTGCCGCTTTAAAGGTGGCGTGGTTAATAATATGGAAAATTGCTGCTGCAACGGCCAGTGGTGAGCCAATCCCGAGCAGACACATGATCAGACCTAAATGACTGATGGTGGAGTAGGCAAGTAAGCCCTTCAGATCTTCCTTAAAGATGGCAAAGAAGGCGGCCATGCACAGGGTAAACAGACCAACAAAGGTCACAATATTATGAAACAGTGCAGCACCGGCAAAGATCGGGAGCAAACGTGCTACCAGGAATAAACCGGCTTTGACCATGGTGGCCGAGTGCAAATAGGCAGAGACCGGTGTCGGTGCAGCCATGGCATTCGGCAACCAGAAGTGGAACGGGAACTGCGCACTTTTGGTAAAGGCACCAAGTAAAATCAGCAACAAGGTTGGAACAAATAAATGATGGGACTGAATCTGCTCAGTCATCGTCAGGATTTGGTCAAGCTGATAAGTGCCGGTAATTTGACCAAGCAGGACAAAACCGCCCAGCATCGCCAGACCACCCATTCCGGTAATGGTCAGAGCCATACGCGAACCACGTTGCGCCGCTTCGTAATTGCTCCAGTAACCTACCAGCAAGAAGGATGAAATACTGGTCAGTTCCCAGAAAACCAATAAGATAATCAGGTTATTCGACAATGAAATTCCGAGCATCGCCGCCATAAACAGCATCAGCAGGAGATACAGTTTGCTCAGTGAATTTTTTGGATTGAGATAATAATAGGCATAAATATAAATCAGGGTGCCAATTCCGCTGATCAGCAAGGCAAACAGCAATCCCAGAGAATCCAGGCGAAAACTGAAATCAATGCCGAGCTGGGGCAGCCAGGACCAGGTCTGGGTCATCACTGCACCATCAAAGATGGCAGGCGCCTGACTCAATAATAATAAGAAACTGCTGAGGCTGACACCAATTGCCCCTAAAGCCGTTACCCCGCGCGAAAATTGCTTCAGCCACGAGACAAGGGTTGTGCCTAATACTAACGGTAACAATATAATAATCGGCAGCACACTCGTATCCATTGTCATGATTTAGGTTTTGACCAACCTAAGGTGAATCTTTATCTTTCAAGGATTACAGGACCCCAAGGAGCGACCCAAACTTCTCAATCTTGAAAGCCAAAAGAATATTCAAAAAGAATATAAAACAGTTGTATTGCGCAACTTATAAACGATAGCAAATTCCGATTTTACAATGAAATTCGCAAATAAAACCGATCATATTACAGGATAACAACAACATCAACGTTTTTATGTGGAACTTATAAATTATACGCCGGCTCGGATTTAACAGGCGCTGCATGCTTAAACAGATCATCCAGAAGTGACCGAAAATTAAGATTAAATTGCAGGCATTGATTGTAAATTTGACTCAAAATAGTTTAATCAGGGCAAAAAGAGAATGCTGAAAAGGCTTCCTTGTTTACTCAAACAGTCGCTCTTATTTTTTTGAATCTGTTTAGAGCGACTGAGGTAGCGTCGGATGATGCTCCTGAGCAAGTAAAGCGAGCAATTCTTGTTGCTGTTCCGGATTTAACTGTTGTTGAATCATTTGCAATACAGCAAGCGGTGTGATGGGTTCGGTGACCGTTTCCAGTAAAGTATCTTCAGGCGAGATATCTTTATTTCGCTGCAATTCCAGCTCTGCGTAGATCTGATCAAACTGGGTTTTCATACTTTCAAGATGAATGGGGTGCAGCTGTTTATTTTCCAGTTTCAGACATTGAAAGCCTTGCGCCTGTTCCAGTAATTCAGGCCGGTTGCCGGTCGCAATAATCTGCAAGTTAGGAAAAGCCTGATGCAGGCGTGACAGGATCACTGCTGCCATCTCCTGATCCAGTTGATGATCAATTGCATCAATCAACAAAACGCCTGTACCTTCCTGACACGGGAATAAACTGTTGGTATTCAACAGACAAAGCCGCCGTACAATGTCACCCACCAGCGCAATCCAGTTGCGGATACTGTTGGGCAGTTGCTGGAAGCTAAAGGTCTGTTGCTGATAGGTCACCATCAATTGCAGCTTGGGCTGATATTTTAAATAAATTTGACTGACTTCTGGCAGGATCAGTGACAACGCCTGTTTTAAAGCGGTGAGATTTGGTGCATGCAGATGTGCCTGTGCTTTCTCGATCTGCCGGGCCAGTTCATCTCCGCGAATATCCTCTGGCTGCTGTAAGGCACGCGCCAAAATCTGATCCATAAGCTTAGCACTTTGCGCATTTTCAATATCACTGATTTCACGAAACCATTCAAAAAAACGGGCAAAGGTGGTGAAAGGAATCGCAGTGATTTCATAAGCATGTGCGGACTGGAGAATGGCCGGGTTATTTTTGTTGAGCAGATTGACTTCATTGGTAAAACGTTCAGCAGGATAATAGGCAATCAGGGGCAAGCCGAGCAGGGGATCGTGCAAGCGGGCTTTCTGATACAAGCTGAGCACACTTTCAAGCTGTGAGGTTTCTGCTTTGCTAAAACCCAGCCCCTGACTGTTTAAAGTCTTGTAGATTTGCCATGAACAGCTTTGTAGGTTCGCAGGCTCAGACTGACTGGATTCTGGCAAGCTGCCCATCTCTTCAGGAAAACCAATCCGGATATCGATTTTGGATTGCAGCCGGGTTTGCATGATGTCCTGATCTTGCATCACCAGACCCGCAGCACGGCTGTCGCGATAACGGGCTGCAAACCAGGTCAGTGCCTGATAGCTAAAACGTAAAAGCGTAGTTTTGCCAGTTCCCTGATTGCCCAGAATCAAGGTGACCGGGCATTGCGGATAATTAAACTGGAGCTGAATGTCGGAAAAATGCAGGGTATGTTTCAGTTGAAGCGCTTGGATGTGCATAGATTACCTGTCCTATGATATTTACATCCATACCATGCACTTTAACCGACTGCCTGCCGAAGCGACTGCGGCATCTTGATCTTCAGTTGCTGAATCAGGTCATAAATGTGATGAATATTTAAACTCACTTTAGCACGTGTACAGGCCACGTAAAGTAATCTTAATTCTTCATCACTAATTTTATGGTCTTTTTCATTCAGCTTAAACTGATAGTCATCTTCAATATGAACCCGATCCCATTCCAGACCTTTGGCCTTGTGTGCCGTGGAAATAATATAGTCGGCCTGGGCAATTGGTGTGATTTTAGCCAGAGCTTTTTTCAGCGGATCGGTGCCATGTTCGTCCACCAGTTTGACCAGTGGCTTGATGTCACTGCCTTCATTAGTTTCACAGTATTCATGGACATCATGCCAGGAGTTGAACCAGGCCAGTTCCGGCACATCAACCACACGTTTGCCCTGTTTTAGCATGGCAGCCGCATCGACAAAACGATTCAGTTTGACGTGATCGGCTTGCAGGCTGACTTTATCGCCACGAACTAAACCCGCTAATAACAATTCCATTGCACGAGCATTGGTCCGGCATAAAATTGCATCGCGCATTTTGGTATGCGGTTTATTCACGACTTTAGAGTCTAATTGCGGATTGCCGAGTAAAGGCACAGTTTCATTTAAGGCACCTAAAATGGCATTGGCATTCAGGGCAATTTCAGGGCCAAAACGAAATGAGGTGGTCAGACGCGATTCTGGTAAGGGTAGTTGCTGCATGGCATTGACTGCACCACGCCAGGCATAGATCTGCTGATGCGCATCTCCGACATAAATCACCTGGGTGCTGCGCTGTTTCAGCAAAATCCCCAGCATTAAGGGATCGGCATCTTGGGCTTCATCGAATAGTACATAATCGGCCGGGATATTCGGCTCGGACAGTGCCCAGAGTTTCAGGTAAATGTCATGACCGATGCCGGCCTGATGATTTGGATCAATCGACTCTAGCCAGCGTCGTTCGACTGCCGGATAAAGTTTCTTCTGTAAAGTCTCGATATCATCCGGATGCAACCAGCTCGGCGCCTGAATATGCCGTGGGGCAGGGTATTGCGAACTGGTCGAGCAGAAATAGCCGACCGCATTGGCAACCAAACTTGCCAGACGCGAAGGCATCAAGACATATTTTTCATAACGCCCACCCATCATACGGCGCATGGTCATCGGTTCAAGCCGGTATTCTTTGGCAATAAAACTTGGACTCAAGCGTGGCAAGCGCAGTTTGTCGGTGACTCCACGTGGAACACTGCGAAACGCCAGCGAGTGAAAAGTACGGCAATCGACACCCCGGTGAAACTTGGCCTGTGCTTCACTGGCAATGGCCTTGTTAAAAGCCAGATACATGCCACGTCTTTGTGGCATGGCATCACTGATCATTTGCAGGGTCGTGGTTTTACCTGTGCCTGCATAGGCAATCACTTTAAAGGATTTGCCCAGACGTGCGTTATCAATGGCAGTGGCCTGCTCATAGGTCGCGGTCGGTTTTTTTAAATCAGACACAGATGAATTCAAGGCTTAATGCTGACGGTTGGCTTTTTCGACCAGACCGGACAAGCCTTGGCGGCGTGCCAGTTCATTTAATACCAATTGCACATCCAGGTCGAAATAACCCAGCATCACGATGGTATGGAACCACAGATCTGCCACTTCATAGATCAGATCATTTTTATGGTCTGCCGAAGCATCCTGATCAAAGTCTTTGGCTGCCAGCACGGTTTCAAAGCTTTCTTCACCGACTTTTTCCAGAATCTTGTTCAGGCCTTTATGATACAGCTTGGCCACATAAGAGGAGTCCGGATCGGCCTGTTTGCGTTCTGCCATCATCTGGCCCAGATAAGACAGGACTTCGACCTGCTCAGATTGCGCGGTTGACGCTTGCATCGCCAGCGTATGCGGATTCGTGGATTTTTCACCATAAATCGCAGACGGATCTTTCAGCTGTGCATCGACAATTTCCCAGCCCATTGGCGTGAGCTTGCGATAGAAACATGATTCACGGCCGGTATGGCAGGCAATACCACCATGCTGTTCAATTTGCAGCACAATCACGTCGGCATCACAGTCCAGACGGATTTCATGTACGGTCTGAAAATGTCCTGATTCTTCGCCCTTATGCCATAACTTGCTGCGTGAACGAGAGAAATACACTGCCTGATTTTTTTCGGCAGTTAAAGCCAAAGCTTCACGGTTCATCCAGGCTACCATCAACACACGTCCAGTTTGATGATGCTGGGCAATGGCAGGGACTAATCCTTGTTCGTTAAATTTTACTTCATCGAGCCATTGCGCGTTGTTCATAAGGGTTTCCATCATTTCAATCAAAATATAAAAATACGGATAGGAAATATCCGCTGATAGTGTACGTGATCTCGCAGCATTTGCGGCAAAAATCTGTGTTGATCAGGACAGGCTGTGTCGTGGTTTTTTAAATCAGTCCACTTTATTTCAGATCTTGCAAAAATGAGACAGAGAAAAGCCGCCTGGTTGGCGGCTCGTATTGTGATTCAATTATCCGTATGAAAAATTACCAGTGTTCGCCCGGGAACAGACGTGCATATGCTTTTTGCACCAAGTTTAATTTTTGTGGCTGACCCACAGATGCAGTTGAACTTGGGAACAGGTTATAGCCAATCGACATCAAGACATTGTTGATATCCGGTGCAATTGAATAGGTAATGGAAGCCAGACGGCCCAAACCGGTCGCCACTTTCTTCGGACGTTTCACAATCGCATAGGCAATCAGGTCAGCCGCCTGTTCCGGAGAAAGCGTCGGTACATATTTATAGATTTTGGTCGGCGCAATCATCGGGGTGCGCACCAAAGGCATATAGATCGACGTGATTGCGATTTTATGCGAATGCACTTCTGCAGACAGGCAGCGGCTAAAGGCGTCCAGCGCAGCTTTTGATGCGACATAGGCCGAAAAACGGGTGGCATTGGCCAGTACGCCAATCGAACTGATGTTAATAATATGACCCGCGCGACGAATCATCATTTGCGGCAGGATATTCATCACCAGACGCACCGCGCCGAAATAGTTCAGCTGCATGGTACGTTCAAAATCATGAAAACGATCTACCGACTCATGTACGGCACGGCGAATCGAACGTCCTGCATTATTGATCAGAATATCAATATGATCGACTGAGGCAATAATCTGTTTGGAAACTTCATCAATCGCTTCCATATTGTTTAAATCACATGGAAAGATTGAGGCTTTGCCGCCTTTGGCTTCAATTTCTGATTTTACTTGTTCTAGGGTTTCCTGAGTACGGGCCACCAGTAAAACATGGGCACCTGCATCAGCCAGTTGATGTGCTGTCGTTAAACCAATACCGCTGGATGCACCGGTAATCAGGACGGTTTTACCTGCAACACGTTTTTCCAGTTGTTTGTGTAGTCTAGTTTTCACGTTTGTTATCCCTAATTTGAAGTCAGCGTTCAAATTATTTTTATTAAAGGTCTATGGCGCTCTAACAGAAGATGAGAGCGAAGGTGAGTCCAGATATGATAACCAATTCTTCAGGAAAATCTATAAATTAAAGTATTGAAATTAAAATAAAAATTAGAGTAATTGCTCTATTTGTGTTCACTCTTTCATTTAACTTTTAACATGAAAATAAAAAGTAAAGCAAGTGGCTGTTTTAGAAAATAAATAAAAAAACCTCACCAAAATGATGAGGTTTCGAAGCGGCTCGGGCACCTTTTTAAACGGCCGCCAGCGCCTGTTCCAGATCGGCAATCAGGTCATCACTATGTTCAATCCCAATGGATAAACGCACCATATCCTCACTGACGCCTGCCGATTTTAACTCTTCGGCATTGAGCTGACGATGCGTAGTAGTCGCCGGATGGCAGGCCAGACTTTTAGCGTCGCCGATATTGACCAGACGGGTGAACAATTGCAGGGCATCAATAAAACGTGTGCCGCCTTCGAGACCATGTTCTACCCCAAAGGTCAGAATGGCAGAAGGTTTACCTTTCACATATTTCTGTGCCAAGGCATGCTGTGGGTGATCTTTCAGGCCGGCGTAATTGACCCATTTCACTTTAGGATGTTTTTGCAGATATTCAGCGACTTTCAGTGCATTTTCGGTATGACGTTCCATACGCAAGCTTAAAGTTTCCAGACCTTGCAGAATCAAAAACACATTCTGCGGACTGATCGCAGCGCCGGTATTACGCAGTGGCACTACACGCGCACGTGCGATATATGCTGCTTCCCCCAAAACTTCGACATAGTTCACGCCATGGTAGCTTGGATCAGGCGTATTCAGGGCAGGGAAACGTTCAGGATATTTACCCCACGGGAATTTGCCGCTATCCACAATAATGCCGCCAATTGAATTGCCATGACCACCGATATATTTGGTCAGGGAATGCACCACAATATCCGCACCAAAGTCGAAAGATTTTTGTAGTACTGGGGTGGCAACGGTATTGTCGACAATCACCGGTACGCCATATTCATGTGCAATTTTAGCAATGGCTTCCAGATCAATAATATTACCCAGTGGATTACCAATCGATTCGACAAAGACCAGTTTGGTTTTTTCATCAATCAAGTCACGCAGACTTTCCGGCTTTTCATAATCAAAGAAACGGACTTCAATGCCCTGTTTTGGTAGGGTATGGGCAAAGAGGTTATAGGTACCGCCATATAGCGTTGACACAGAAGCAATGTTGTCACCCGCTTCCGCAATGGTCTGAATCGCATAAGTAATCGCAGCCATGCCAGAGGCCAAAGCCAGCGCGCCAATTCCACCTTCCAGTGCTGCGACACGTTGTTCCAGAACCGCAGTGGTCGGGTTCATAATTCGGGTATAGATATTGCCCTGAACCTTTAAATCAAAGAGATCGGCCCCATGTTGAGTATTGTCAAAGGCATAAGACGTGGTTTGGTAAATCGGCACTGCAACAGCTTTGGTGGTTGCTTCTGGGGTATAACCTGCATGAATCGCAAGGGTTTCTGCTTTATAACTCATTCTGTTTGATCTTCTTGTTTAAGTTTATGGCTTGAGTGTAGCATTTTCACATATGAGTAAAAGTGCAATTTTATTGAAATAAATATATGAGATATTCATATATCGACCTGGATTTGAGTCGTTTATTTTACTGAAAACAACTGTTTAAAAAAACATCATCAATAAACTTGTAACAATGCATTGAAGTTCATGGCAATGGCTTATGTTTTCGCAGCTTTCTGCGTATAATAGCCGATTATTTTTTCGCTCATTTTTGAGCTGGGGTGGTTGTTTTAACCCCATTTGGTTTTTCAGTTGAGGAGTCCTACGTGGCCCAATATATTTACACGATGAACCGAGTGTCGAAGATGGTTCCGCCTAAGCGCGAAATCCTGAAAGACATCTCCTTATCATTTTTCCCAGGCGCTAAAATTGGTGTGCTTGGTTTAAACGGTGCAGGTAAATCTACCTTGCTTCGTATTATGGCGGGCGTAGATAAAGATTTCTCTGGTGAAGCACGTGCGCAACCGGGTATAAAAATCGGTTATCTTGAGCAAGAACCACCTTTAGATGAAACTAAAGACGTTCGTGGTAACGTCGAAGATGGTTTACGTGAACCGCTTGATGCCTTGGCACGTCTGGATGAAGTCTTTGCTGAATATGCAGCAGAAGATGCGGATTTCGATGCACTTGCGAAAGAGCAAGAGAAGCTTGAAGCGATTATCCAGACTTGGGATGCGCATAACCTTGCGAACCAGATGGATCAAGCAGCTGCAGCATTGAACTTGCCTGCTTGGGATGCAGATGTATCTAAGCTTTCAGGTGGTGAACGTCGTCGTGTGGCGCTGTGCCGATTACTTCTGTCTAAACCAGATATGTTACTTCTAGACGAACCAACGAACCATTTAGATGCTTCATCTGTATCTTGGTTGGAACGTTTCTTGAAAGACTTCCCGGGTACCATCGTCGCGATTACGCATGACCGTTACTTCCTGGATAACGTAGCTGAATGGATTCTTGAGCTTGACCGTGGTATGGGTATTCCGTATCAAGGTAACTATTCTTCTTGGCTTGAGCAGAAAAATGCCCGTTTAGAGCAAGAGAACAAGCAGGAAGAATCTTTTGCTAAAGCATTGAAAAAAGAACTTGAATGGGTTCGTTCAAATGCCAAAGGTCAGCAAAAGAAAAACAAAGCGCGTATGGAGCGTTTTGAAGAGCTTAACTCACGCGAATTCCAGCAGCGTAACGAAACCTCTGAAATCTACATTCCACCTGGTCCACGTTTGGGCAACAAGGTTGTAGAAGTTGAAGGCATCAGCAAATCGTTTGGTGATCGCTTACTGTACAAAGATTTAACGTTCACAGTACCACCTGCTGCCATTGTGGGTATCGTGGGTGAGAACGGTGCAGGTAAAACCACGCTATTCCGTATGATGACTGGCGAACAGCAACCAGATACCGGTACGGTAACGCTGGGTGAATCGGTTAAAGTGGCTTATGTCGGTCAGATCCGTGACACTTTAGATAACAACAAAACCGTTTGGGAAGAAGTGTCTGGCGGTTTAGATATCTTGAAGATTGGTGATTACGAAATCGCATCTCGTGCGTATATCGGTCGCTTTAACTTTAAAGGCCAAGATCAGCAAAAGCGCGTAGGTCAATTGTCAGGTGGTGAGCGTAACCGTTTACAACTTGCGAAAATCCTGCAAATGGGTGCAAACGTGATCTTGCTGGATGAACCATCGAACGACTTGGACATCGAAACCTTGCGTGCACTTGAAGATGCCATTCTGGTATTCCCGGGTACTGTGATGGTGATCTCGCATGACCGTTGGTTCCTGGATCGTATTGCAACGCACATCTTGTCATTTGAAGGTGAAACCCCTGAATTCTTCACTGGTAACTATGCTGAGTTTGAAGAATATCGCCGTAAGCGTGATGGTGATGATCTTGTAGCGAAGCGTCAAAAATATCGCAAAATCGGTGTTTAATCATCTCCGACTTTTGTAAATAAAAAACCAGCCTCAGGGCTGGTTTTTTTATGTTTATTATATGGTGGAGGGTAAATTAGATTTCCCACTCATGATTACATTCACGGCATTTCCATTTCTTTTGGGTTTGCATGAATGCCTGCATTGAAATTTTAAAATCAGGTAAGTCCTTATAGAACATAAAGCCTGCGATCAAAGAAAGAATAAAGACGATCACAGTCGCAGTCTGTAAAGTGGTACCTGCACCATCGCCAAAAATCCACATCGCGATGCTAATAATCACCAGCAATAGCAACAGGAACAGGGCAGGAACCAGAAACATTAAGCTTTTAGGAACCACTGGACGTGGAGCTGCTTGACCTGGCTGGGCCACTGGCATGATTTTCGGGCTTTGACACTTAGGGCAACGATATTGCATTACAACTCCAAAATTCTAAATTACTGATTATTTTATCGGAAGATGCGAAGAAACCGAAATATTGCCCAACATAAAATATACAGGCAATAAAAAACCCAAGTCGCAATGCTTGGGTTTTTTATAAGATGACCATAATATATTATGGTCATCTTGAATATGGCGTCCCTACGGGGATTCGAACCCCGGTTACCGCCGTGAAAGGGCGATGTCCTAGGCCTCTAGACGATAGGGACAATTGAGGCAAATAACACAGCTAAAGCAAGACTTGATTTGGTGGAGTCAAGGAGGATCGAACTCCTGACCTCTACAATGCCATTGTAGCGCTCTACCAACTGAGCTATGACCCCAGTCTGTGTGAGCGCTATATTAGGGATATCGCGCTCACACGTCAACACAAAAATTAATTAAGCTTGATCAACTGCTTCATTTTTCGGCAACTTTAAGCTTTCATTGAGTTTTTCCCAGACTTTCAGCTCTTTTTTGCTTGGACCACCGACAATTTCCAGCGCATGACGTAAACGTGCAAAGGTTAAATCAGGACCAATGGTAACCATCGTTTGCATCACGGGTGTAGACGCAGTCGAACCGGCGATCGCAATAAAGAACGCAGGCATGAAATCACGTAACTTGATTTCCATCTGTGTCGCCAAGTCCATCAAGGTCTGGCTCACCGTGTCGTTATTCCAAGTAAACAGGCTTTCTAAACGCCAAATTGCGAATTGAAGACTTTGACGTACCTGTTCATCCGACAGTTTCTTGCTTTCAAACTGTTCTTTAGACAGGGTCGGGAAATGGTTGAAATAATGTGCAGACCAGTTCACAGCTTCAGACAGCAGGTTAATACGCGGTTGAATCGCAGCTGCAATTTCTTCTAATTTGGCACGATCTGCTTTCCAGGCCAATAAGGTGTCTAGAAGTTCAGCCGGGCTGAGTGCCTTGATCCATTGACCATTTAACCAGTTCAATTTCTCAACATCAAAGATCGGACCACCGAGGGATACACGTTTGATATCAAAATGCTCAATCATTTCAGCCAAAGTGAATTTTTCACTTTCATCTGGCATTGACCAGCCCATACGACCCAAGTAGTTCAACAAGGCTTCAGGCAGTACACCGATGTCTCTATAGTAGTTAATTGAAGTCGGGTTTTTACGTTTAGATAGTTTTGATTTGTCTGGATTACGTAGTAGTGGCATGTGGCAGAGTACCGGCATTTCCCAACCGAAATATTGATACAGCAACTGATGTTTCGGAGCAGATGGAATCCATTCTTCACCACGAATTACGTGGGTGATTTGCATCAAATGATCATCTACTACGTTAGCCAGGTGATAAGTCGGCAGCCCATCGGTTTTTAGTAGAATTTGCATATCTACTTGCGCCCAAGGAATCTCGACCTCACCGCGTAGCATGTCATTGAATTTACATACGCCTTCAGTTGGCACTTTCATACGAATGACATGCGCTTCACCAGCAGCCAAACGACGCTCCACTTCTTCTTCAGAAAGATTTAGACCACGACCGTCATAACGTGGTGACTCACCACGTGCCTGCTGTTCTGCACGCATTTGATCCAGTTCTTCTGCAGTTGCGAAACAGTAGAAGGCATGACCTTTCTCTACCAGTTCCAAGGCATAATTTTTATAGATATCCATACGTTCTGACTGGCGGTACGGCGCATGCGGGCCACCGATATCAGGACCTTCAGACCAGTTCAGACCCAGCCAGCGCAATGAATCCAGGATCATTTTTTCAGATTCAGGCGTTGAGCGCAGTTGGTCAGTATCTTCAATACGAAGAATGAATTCACCGCCATGCTGTTTAGCAAAACATAAGTTAAACAAGGCGATATAGGCAGTACCTACATGCGGAAAACCAGTAGGAGAAGGTGCAATACGAGTACGAACAGTCATAGCCGGATCTAATCTTAGATATAAAATTGCAGCTATTATAGCGAAAAAGCCACATCACTTAATGCTTTATTCAACATTGAATGATGTGGCTTTTAAATCCGGGAATATTCAGCGCTGTTGAGGCTGATTAAGAATGAGCGCTCGAAAAAATACTTTGGACAAAGCGGGTGAAGCGGTAATTCTGTTCTGCAAAGAAATTTTGCGAAGGTGCGACTTTAAATGCAGTCAAGACTTTTAGATTATCTTCTGTTTGAAGTGTTTTTTCAGTTTTTTGTTGCTGAATCGCTTTTTCAATCGGCGAAGTCTTGCTTTCAACAGTGCTTACTGTAGGCTTCGACAAATCTGTCTTCACAACAACGGCATGACCGAGTTGAATCGAGAACAACATAATCAGGCTTAGGATGCTGGCTGTGAATAATGTAAATTTCATATCCAAACTTCCTCCTTACTTCTGGTTGGTTTTATTTTGTTAAAAATGTTTTTTTAATACTCTGTCTACAATTTAATCACAGTTGATCATAAAGAAGTAGAACCAAGTCACATTTTTTACAAAAGAAATAATATAACTCTGTGGAAAATTACCAAAAATCGTAATTTTCTGTTTTGGTGGCCTATTTTTAACAGACAACTGTGAAGAGAACGTGAAGAACTGTCTTATATTGTAGCAGAAGATTACTTTTCTAGCAGAATATGTATCCGGATTTAATTGTTAGTAGATATCTCAAAATCAGAAATAGATTGTAGATATTGTTATAAATATATGATTGTTATGTTTATTTTTGATTTGTATAGTGCAGTTCATATAAACAATGAGTTACATCAAATGAAAAAAATAATAGCATCAGCAATCTTGACAATTTTAGTGGGAACAGCAGTACAGAATTCTATTGCCAAAGATTTCCTGAATGTCTCTTATGACCCGACCCGTGAATTTTATCAGGAATATAATGAAGAATTTGGCAAGTTCTGGAAGCAGAAAACCGGACAGACGGTTAATTTTAAACAGTCGCATGGTGGTTCAGGCAAGCAAGCGCGTTCAGTGGTCGATGGTTTGCAGGCCGATGTCGTGACCCTGGCCTTAGCCAATGATATCGAAGAAATCGTCAATGCCGGTTTAATCGAGAAAGGCTGGCAAAAAGAGTTTCCGAGTAATTCGGCACCGTATACGTCTATGATTGTATTCTTGGTGCGTAAAGGAAATCCAAAGCAAATCAAAGACTGGAATGATCTGACCAACGCGGGTGTAGACATTATTACCCCAAACCCGAAAACCGGTGGCGCGCCGCGTTGGATCTATCTTTCTGCTTGGGGTTATGCACAGAAACAGCCCGGCGGTAATGATGCGAAAGCCAAAGAGCTGGTGAAAAAACTTTATCAAAATGTCAAAGTGTTAGATTCTGGAGCGCGTGGTTCACTGACGACATTTGCCGAGCGCGGTATTGGGGATGTGCTTTTATCCTGGGAAAATGAAGCCTTGCTGGCGACGCAAGGTCTGGGTAAAGACAAATACGATATCGTCTATCCATCGATTTCCATTCTGGCCGAGCCATCAGTAGCGATTGTCGATAAGAACGTGAATAAAAATGGTACTACCCATCTGGCAAAAGGCTATTTGAACTATTTATATTCACCAAAAGGGCAGGAGCTTGCTGCGAAATATTTCTTCCGCCCGCGGGATGCCAAAGTCGCTGCCAAATATTCGGCCCAGTTCCCGAAAATCCAGACCTTTACCATTGATAAAGTCTTTGGTGGTTGGGCCAAGGCGCAAAAAACGCATTTTATCAATGGGGCGATTTATGACCAGATTTACAATGAAAAAAGATAAGTAGACGGTAGTCTAAATAAAATAAAGAAAATGGCTAAAGTGTTATCCATTTTCTTTATATCTAATGCATAAAATTCTATATATTAGAGATAAGTAGAATAATAAATAGTATTTTCCTTTTAAAAACAAAATATTAATATAGAAAAAATTTTCATTTTATCGTGTTGTGATGTTGTATGGTGAATTGCGATAAATGATTTTATTTCATATAGTTATATCTAATGAAGATAAACTCTGTGCTGCCATGAAAACTCAATTAAAATCGTTATTTAGTGCTGCCTTGTTGGCGACTGGTTTAGGCATGACCGCGACTGCTTCACAAGCAGCAGACCGTCAGTTTCTGAATGTATCCTATGATGCCACGCGTGAGTTCTATGATGAATTTAACAAATCATTCGGCGCTTACTGGAAAAACCGCACCGGTCTGGATGTGAATTTTAAGCAGTCACATGGCGGTTCGGGCAAACAGGCGCGCTCTGTGGTCGATGGCTTGAAAGGTGATGTGGTGACTTTGGCGCTGGCCAATGACATCGAAGAAATTGTGAAATCTGGTCAGATTCAGCCGGGCTGGCAAAAGGAATTCCCACACAACTCCGCACCTTATACCTCGACGATCGTATTCATGGTACGTAAAGGCAATCCGAAAGGCATCAAGGACTGGAATGACTTAACTAAACCAGGCGTGCAAATTATTACGCCGAACCCAAAAACGGGTGGTTTGCCGCGTTGGGTGTATCTGTCTGCATGGGGTTATGCCGAGAAACAGCCAGGTGGTAATAAAGCCAAAGCACAGGAATTTGTCGGCAAGCTTTATAAGAATGTGAAAGTGATGGATTCTGCTGCACGTGCTTCAATGACCACCTTTGCTGAGCGTGGGATTGGCGATGTATTGCTGACTTGGGAAAATGAAGCTTTAGTAACGCAAAAAACCTTGGGTAAAAACAAGTTTGATATCGTTTATCCATCAATTACGATTTTGACTGAACCGTCAGTGGCGATTGTGGATCGTACCGTGGAGAAAAATGGCAATAAATGGTTAGCAACAGGTTATATCAATTACCTGTATTCACCCTTGGGTCAGGAAATGGCAGCTAAACATTTCTATCGTCCACGTAATGAAAAAGTATTAGCCAAATATTCGGCACAGTTCCCAAAAATCAAAACCTTTACCATTGATGAAGTCTTTGGTGGTTGGGCCAATGCACAGAAAACCCATTTTGTGAATGGTGCAATTTTCGACCAGATTTATAACAGCAAACGTTAATTGATCTGCGAAGTTATCTAGATTGAAAAAAGCCTCCAAAACTGGAGGCTTTTTTGTATGAGAAAAATGCTAAAACGGTTTTCTCTATGGAAAGTAATATTTATCTACAAAAAGTCGTTTGGAGCTTTGCCTAAACAGGGTGATAATGTGCAGTTAAATTTTTCCCCCTATTGATTGAGTTTTTATGTCACATATTTCTGTATTACTTCACGAAACGATTGATGCCTTGTTGGCGGGTCGCAATACGGGAACTTATGTGGATGGGACCTTTGGCCGTGGTGGACATACGCGTTTATTGCTGTCCAAATTAGATGAAAATGCACGCGTCTATGCCTTTGATAAAGATCCACAAGCACTGGCTGTAGCAGCTGAACTCGAACAAGAAGATTCACGTTTTAAAATTATCCATGCCAGCTTTGCTGATCTGAAAGATGCCTTGGCTGAACTGGGCATTGAACAGGTTGATGGGGTGATGGCGGATCTTGGTGTTTCTTCACCGCAGCTGGATCAGGCTGAACGTGGTTTCAGTTTTATGAAAGATGGCCCGCTGGATATGCGCATGGATAACTCGCAAGGTCCAACTGCAGCAGAATGGCTGACCCAGATTGAAGAAGAAGCGTTGGCGAATATCATTTTTAAATATGGTGAAGAGCGTTATAGTCGCCGTATTGCCAAGGCAATTAAAGCTGCCGGATATATTGATACCACGGCAAAGCTGGCTGAGATTGTAAAAGTAGCGCACCCGAAATGGGAAAAAAATAAGCATGCTGCGACCCGTACTTTCCAGGCAATTCGTATTGCTATTAATAAGGAATTAGAAGATATTGAAATCTTCTTGCCTCAGGCCGTTGAAATCTTGAAACCTGAAGCACGTTTGGCGGTGATTAGCTTCCATTCACTGGAAGACCGTTTGATTAAACAATTTATTCAAAAAGAGTCAACGCTTGAAGAGGATTCAGGCTGGGGAATGCCACAACAACAGAAAGATACGCGACGTTTAAAGAAAGTTTCTCGTGTTAAAGCCAGTGATGAGGAGGTCAAAGCCAATCCTCGTTCACGTAGCGCATGGCTCCGGGTAGCAGAACGTTTAGCTTAATAGGCAGATCATGAAAACGGAAGTGGTTGATAAAAAAACAGAAAAATTGTGGCTGAAAAAAGTTACAATCTATCTCATGCTGATATTGATGGTCTTCATCAGTGCAGTATTTGTGGTATTTCAGGTATTTGAATACCGTCAGGATAACAGAAAGCTGAGTACCTATCTGCGTGAAAGGGATGACCTGAATGCAGAGTGGGGGCGTTTGCTGATTGAGCAGCAAACTTTTGGCGCGACGGCACAGATCGGTACGCGTGCAGTGACACAGCTGCGTATGTATTCACCTCCGGTTTCACAAAGTGTCGTGATTTCCTTACCACAAACTTCAGATGAGAAAAAATAAGGCTAGCGTTCCGACATGGTAGACAAGAGAAAGAAGCAACCGGTACGTAAAAAACAATCGGTCACCGACAAAAATGCCTCAAATGTTTATATCAATCGTTTTTACATCATGTGGGCGGTGGTGCTGCTGTGTTTTGTGACACTGATTTGCCGTGCTTTCTATGTACAGATTATTAATAAAGATTTTTTGCAAAATAAAGCCAATGCCAATATTTTAAGAACCAATACCATCAAGGCGATGCGTGGCGTGATTTATGATCGTAATGGTATTCCATTGGCGATCAGTACCCCGATCATGAAAATTGTGATTGATCCACGTGATTATTTTGATAATAAAAAACTCTATGACGAGACCATGCTGGCGCTGGAAAAAGAGCCGAATAGCCGCAAATTGAAACGTCAGTTACCGGATAAAAACCTGAATCTGGATGAGCTGGCTGATGCAGTCGGTATGGATCGGGCAGAACTGCGTAAAAAAATGCAAGAACGTCCGCGTTCACGTTATCTGATCCTGAAAAAAGAAGTTCCGCCACAACAGGCCGAACTGATCATGAAACGTAATTTTCAGGGCGTATATACCGAGAAAAACTATAAACGTTATTATCCGCAGCCGCAGCCAAACTCTCAGATTATTGGCCTGACCAATAGCGAAGGCAGTGGCATTGAAGGTCTAGAAATGCAGCTGAATAGCCGTCTTTCCGGAAAGGATGGCGAGCAGCAGATCATTCGCGATAAAAAAGGCAACCGGGTCAAAGAACCTGAAGTGATTAAAGAAGTTGAACCGGGTGAAAATATTACCCTGAGTATCGACTCGCGTCTGCAATATATTATGTACCGTGAGCTGACGGCTGCTGGTGTCGCCAATAATGCCCGTTCAGCGACTGCGATTGCTGTTGATGTCAAAACCGGTGAAATTCTGGCGCTGTCATCATGGCCATCGTATAACCCGAATGACAAAAACAGCCTGCTCAACAAGGATGCCATGCGTAACCGCGGTGCAGTCGATTCTTTCGAACCGGGCTCGACCATGAAGCCGCTCACTGTAGCGATGGCCTTGGAAAGTGGCAAATATACGGCGAATTCAGTCGTGAATACCACACCGGGCAGTATGCGGGTCGGCAATCATACCATCCGTGATACACATAACTATGGTCAGTTGACGCTCGGCGGCATTCTGCAGAAATCCTCTAACGTCGGTGTGGCGAAACTGGCCTTGTCGCTGCCGTATGAAACCTTGCCAACCTTCTATAAACGCTTGGGTTTTGGTCAGCGTTCAGCGGTGAAATTCCCGGGTGAAAGTGCCGGTCTGATTCTGCCTCCTAGCAAATGGAATGTGTCAGAAGTGGCAACCATGTCCTATGGTTATGGTCTGAATGCGACGGTACTACAGCTGGCTGATGCCTATGCCATGCTGGCCAATAAAGGCGTGAAAATGCCGCTGAGCCTGTACAAGCTGGAAGAACAGCCCCAGGGTGAACAGATGATCGATGCCAATATTGCCGATCAGGTCCTGCTGATGATGGAAACCGCCACCTTACCAGGTGGTACGGCAACTCGCGCCACCATCCCAGGTTACCGCGTGGCAGGTAAAACCGGTACTGCACATAAGTTGCGTGCCGACCGTAAAGGTTATTCGACCAGTGAATATCGGGCATTATTTGCCGGCGTGGCACCAGTCAGTGACCCACGGATTGCCATGGTGGTGGTGGTAGAAAATCCACAAGGCACCTACTATGGCGGTACGGTATCTGCACCAGTCTTTGCCCGCGTGATGCAGGAATCCTTGCGTCTGCTGAATGTCCCTCTGGACAAACCTTTAGAACCTCCCAAAGTCCAGTAAATAGGTGATCAATGTCTATTACATTTCAAGATCTCTACACCCCTCACGATGTCGCTGACTGGATGAAGCAATCCTTTCAGGGCTTCGAGCTGGATAGTCGTAAAGTTAAACCGGGACAAATTTTTATTGCCCTGACCAGTCTGTCACAACCGGAAAAAACTACTCAATTTGCCCAGAAAGCCTTAGAGCAGGGTGCATTAGCTGTGATTTCAGAAACTGAACTGGATGTATCTCCAAATTTGGTGATAGCAGATGTACGTCATCTGATGGGACAATGGCAAAAGCAGTATTTGCAAGCTACTCAACCTGTTCAAGCTGCTCGAATTTTGGCAGTTACCGGCACCAATGGTAAAACCACGATTTCTCGCTTGGTGGCTGAATTCATCATGCTGCGAGGCAAAGCCTGTGCGGTGATGGGCACCACTGGTAACGGCATTCTGCCAAATCTGGAAGCGTCTTCGCATACCACCCTGGATGCTCTGCAACTGCAAAATGCCTTGCATGGCTATGCGCAGGCCGGTGCAGAATTTGCCTCGATTGAAGCCAGCTCACATGGTCTGGAACAAGGTCGCTTGAATGGTTGTGATATCGAGATTGCAGGCTACAGCAATTTGAGTCGTGACCATCTGGATTATCACGGAACATTGCAAGCTTATGCAGAAGCGAAATCAGATTTATTCCGGTTCGAATCTTTAAAAGTGGCTGTCATCAATATCGATGATGAACATGCACAGATCATGCTGGATGCTGCACAAACTAATTCAGCACAGCCTAAAATTTTGACTTATTCCACCAAGCAAAAAGCGGATTATCAGGTTCAGGATATTCAATACAGCATTTTAGGTGCGACCTTTAAGCTGAAAACTGCCTCTGCTGAATATGTGGTTAACAGTCCATTGCTGGGCCATTTCAATATTGAAAATCTGGTCGCCAGTCTGATCATGGCGGAGCAGGCTGGATTTGACCTGAACAACTTGATTGCGTCTGTACCACAGCTCAAAGGTGCACCGGGCCGGATGCAGGTGCTGCGTGATGGCGAGCGCCTGTTTGTGGTGGATTATGCCCATACCCCGGATGCCTTGACTCAGGTTCTGGTGACCTTGAAACGGCATGTCTCACAAAATCTATGGGCAGTCTTCGGCTGTGGCGGTGATCGTGACCGTGGTAAACGTCCACTCATGACTCAGGCAGCATTGGAGGGTTCAGATATCGCGGTACTCACTTCTGATAACCCGCGGACCGAAGATCCTGCACAAATTTTTGCTGATATGAAAAATGATATCGACTTTTCCGGCAAAACCTATCATGAAATTCATGACCGTCGTGAAGCGATCAAGTTTGCGGTTAAACACGCGCGGGCGGGTGATATTGTCGTGATCGCAGGAAAAGGGCACGAAAATTATCAGGAAATTGATGGTGTACGTCACTGGTTTGATGACGTGATCGAAGTACAAGCTGCCATTGATGCCCAGCATTGCAGTACAGATTCAGCCTATTCAGCGCATTAGGATTCAGATATGCATACCTCAACAACAAGTACTGCGGCGCTGGAGCCGTGGAGCATAGAACAATTACGACAGGCTACTCAAGGCTACTGGTTGAATGATAAAAAGCCTGCAGGCCAGATCAAGCGGATTTTGACTGATTCACGTGATGCAGAATCAGGTGATGCTTTTCTTGCGCTGAAAGGTGAGCGTTTTGACGCGCACGACTTTATTGCTCAGGTGGCCGCTCAAGGTTGTGAAATTGCCATTGTCAGCCGTCCGGTGGATGCTGATATTTGCCAGTTGGTGGTGGAAGATACCCGTTTGGCATTGGGACAGTTAGGTGCTTATCGCCGTCAGCAGAATCCTCAACTCAAAGTTATTGCCTTGACCGGCAGTAGTGGCAAGACCACGACTAAAGAAATGCTGGGAAGCATGCTGTCGCGTCTGGCACCGACCTTGGTTACGCGTGGTAATTTGAATAATGACCTCGGCGTGCCGGTAATGTTGCTGGAGCTGCGTCCTGAACATCAATATGCGGTGATGGAACTCGGTGCGAGTCATCAGGGTGAAATTGATTACACCTCGAAAATGGTACAGCCGCATGTGGCCGGGATCATTAATATCGGGACTGCACATTTAGGTGAATTTGGTGGCCGTGACGGAATTTGCCGTGCAAAATCCGAGATTTATGCACATATCTCTGAAACTTCGATTATTCCTGCTGCAGATGATTTTGCTGAAACCATTCGTGCCGCAGTAAAAACTGAAAAAAGCTTGAGTTTTGGTGCTGGTGGTGAAGTCTATGCCAGCGATGTAGTCCTTGATGCTCAATCTTCAAGCTTTACCCTGAATACACCACAAGGCTCGAAAACAGTTCAGTTGCCGTTTGCCGGCGAGCATAATGTTGAAAATGCGACTGCAGCAGCAGCTTTCGCCCTAGCGATCGGTATTGGTCTGGATGATATCGTGGCTGGCCTGGAACAGGCAGTCGGTGCCAAAGGTCGTTTGAATTTTATTCCGCATAAAGACTATTTATTTATTGATGACACCTACAATGCCAATCCGGGTTCGATGCGTGCAGCGGCTGAAGTGTTGGCGCAGCAGCAGGGTATCCGGGTCATGGTCACCGGCGATATTGGTGAACTCGGTTCATCTGCCGCAATCGAGCATTACAAGCTCGGTCGCGATCTGGTCTCGGTCAAAGGCATTAATTTTGTGGTGGCTGTGGGTGAATTTGCGCCGGCCGCACAAGAAGGTGCCCGTAGTACACAATATGGTAAAAAAATGCAGGCTTTCCTGAATCAGGAGCAGGCATTACCGTTTTTAATTCGTTTGATTGAAACACATCAACCTCAGCCGATGTCATTCCTGTTTAAAGGGTCGCGTTTTACCCATATGGAAACATTGATGGCTGCATTGATGGAGAAACTCTAAATGCTGTTATGGCTCTTTGAACATTTGGCGGGCTTTGACAGCACGTTTCAGGTGGTTCGTTATTTAACTTTACGTGCTTTGCTCAGTGTCTTGACGGCACTGACCATTGGTCTGGTGCTTGGTCCAATCATGATTCGCAAGCTACAGGCGCTGAAATATGGTCAGGCAGTGAGTTCGTATGCTCCTGAAAACCATGCCAAAAAAATGGGTACACCGACCATGGGTGGGGTGCTGATCCTGCTTTCGATTGGTATTTCGACCCTGCTTTGGGCGGATCTTTCCAATCCTTATGTCTGGATTGTACTGGGTGTGATGGTGATTTTCGGTGCAGTGGGCTGGGCTGATGACTGGATTAAAATCCGTTATAAAGACAATGCGGGTTTGCCTGCGAAGAAAAAATTCTTCTGGACTTCAGTCGGTTCTTTAGGTGCCGGTATAGCCTTGTATGTGATTGCACAGCAACAGACCAATCCGGTGCATACCGCAAACATGCTGGATTTGCTGATTCCATTCTTTAAAGACCTAAGCATTCCATTGTCGATGATCCCATTGGGCATTGGTTTTATTATCTTTACCTATTTCGTGATTAATGGTGCATCCAATGCGGTGAACCTGACCGATGGTCTGGATGGTCTGGCGATTATGCCAATCGTGCTGGTCGCTACAGGTCTGGGCGTATTTGCCTATCTGGCCGGTGATGTGCGCTTTGCCAATTATCTGCATATTCCTTATGTGAAATACTCGTCTGAATTGGTGGTGGTCTGTGCGGCTATGATCGGGGCGGGTCTGGCTTTCCTTTGGTACAATGCCCATCCGGCTCAAGTATTTATGGGTGATGTCGGTGCTTTATCTCTCGGTGCGATGCTCGGTACGATTGCCGTCATGGTTCGTCAGGAAATCGTATTTGCGATTATGGCCGGTGTCTTTGTGGTGGAAGCGGTTTCAGTGTTCTTGCAAATCGGTTCATTAAGAATGCGTAATAAACGTGTATTCCTGATGGCGCCGCTACATCATCATTATGAAAAGAAAGGCTGGCGTGAAACCCAGGTGGTGATCCGTTTCTGGATTATTACGATTATGCTGGTAGTTTTGGGTCTAATGACCTTAAAATTGCGTTAAGAAATGCATGAGAAAAAGTCGGCGCATGCCGGCTTTTTTGTTTTGGAGAAAATGATGAATTTACTCATGTGCCCAGTCTGTCGCCAGCAGTTGAGCTTAAATGAAAGAACATGGCGATGTGAGAATCATCATAGTTACGATGTTGCCAAACAGGGCTATGTGAACCTGCATGTGGTTCAGCACAAGCACAGTAAAAATCCGGGAGATACGCCTGAGTCTGTGCAGGCACGTCGCGCATTTCTCAGTGCAGGTTATTATGCGCCTTTGCAACAGGCCGTCGTGGAAAAGATTCGCGAGTTGCGGATTGAAAACCTTTTAGATATTGGTTGTGGCGAAGGTTATTATACGAATGCCATGCGGGCCGAAGTGCTGCAATGCGTCGGGGTTGATATTGCCAAGAATGCGGTTCAGGTCGCAGCCAAACTGAATAAAGAGGTGACTTGGGTCGTAGGAACCGGAGCGACTTTACCAGTATTAGATGAGTTGATTGATCTGTGTACCAGCTTGTTTAGTCCAATTCCTAAACAGGAAATCCTGCGAGTCCTAAAACCAAAATCTTATTTGATGGTGGTGACACCGGCACCGCAACATTTATACTCGATGCGTGAAGCTCTATTTGAAGAAGTGAAACCACACGAGCCGCAGAAGTTTGTTGAGCAGTTGCAAGATGAATTTAATCTGGTTAGTGAGCAGGTGATTGATGCGCCAATGGTTTTGCCACAGGCTGATTTAAAAAACCTGATTGCGATGACGCCATATGCTTATAAGGCCAAACCTGAACGTCGTTTAGCACTTGAACAGCAGGATCAGTTTGAATTACTGGCGCAATATCAGATTTATCTGTTCCAAAAGAAATAAAAAATGCATATAAAAAAGCCCTCAACTGAGGGCTTTTTTATATCTTCAGATTACTGGACTTCTTCGATCAGATTTTCCAGTGAGTCTACCCGGTTTGGCTGAAGAGGCTGTTCTTGAGGTGCAGAACCTTCATCATCTGGTAAACGAATCGGTTGATCCGGTAAATCCTCAAAGTCAGTTTCTGTACGTTTCGGGACGACCACAGGTGCAGGACGGTAAAGCGCTGTCGCCAGAGGCGGAGAAGACGGATCATTCTGTGCTTCATCAGCCTGAACCCCCTTGTTGCGATTTACCGGTGCCTTGGCATTGCGGTCTAAACGTACCCATGCTTCCGGCTGGCCTTTTAATGCCTTGCCCATAAAATCGGTCCAGATCGGTAGAGCTGCCACACCACCATATTCACGGCGACCTAAGGTGGTCGGCTGGTCAAAGCCTACCCAAGTCACGGTAACTAACTTACCATTGAAACCTGCAAACCAGGCGTCTTTGGCATCGTTCGTGGTACCGGTCTTCCCGCCAATATCGCTGCGACCAATTCTTAATGCAGCACGACCAGTACCATGTTGAATTACGTCACGCAAAATGTTGGCCATGTCATAGGCAGAGCTGGATTTTAAAATACGCTGTGCCTGACGATAATTACTGTCTTCGGCAGAGACTTTAGGTGGGGCCTGTTGTTGCTCTAAAGTTGTATTGTTGATTGCAATTGCTTCGTCATCTGCGGTAATAGGGTCAGTGGCTTGAACTGTTTCTTCTTTTTCATTAATACATGAAATGCAGGCATATTCAGGCTTGGCTTCAAAGATGGTATTGCCATAGGCATCTTCAATGCGGGTAATAAAATGCGGCTGAATTCGGTAACCGCCATTGGCAAAGGTGGCATAGCCAGTCGCCATCTGGATCGGGAGGACCTGTGGGGTGCCTAAGGCAATGGTATAGTTACGTGGAATCTGACTGTCCTGTAAACCAAAATCTATGAATAACTGACGTGTACGTTCAATCCCGACGGCCTGTAATAAGCGCACTGAAACTGTATTACGTGACAGATAAAGTGCACGACGTAGCGGGATCATGCCCAGATAACGGCCATCCGAATTACGTGGGGTCCATTTGCCAATGGTAATGGGTGCATCATTGACCATGGTATGCGGTGTCATGCCACGTTCTAAAGCCAGGGCATAAACAAAAGGTTTAATGGTTGAGCCCGGCTGACGCCAGCCTTGGGTTGCACGGTTAAATTTCGACTGATAAAAATTATATCCCCCGACAATGGCTTCAATCGCACCATTATTTGGGTTGATGGCAATCAATTGTCCTTGCACATTGGGAATCTGCACCAATGACCAAGAGGTTTTATTTTCATTAGGTCTTAAACGAACAATGTCTTTGACTTTGACAATCTCGGACGCTTTGCTCGGTGCACCACCTACACTATTGACGTTACGAAAGCGACGTGCCCAGGACATACCTGACCAGGGCACGGTCACGCTGCTTCCGTCCTGCATGAGTGCTTCAAAACTGGAATTACTCACCTGAGTTACTTGCGCAGGATAGGTGTTGGCATAGGCACGGAACTTATCGAGGGGTTGATCATGTGCTTCAGCACCACGCCAGCCATGTCGACGGTCATAGGCTTCTAAACCTTCCTGTACGGCTTGCTCCGCATAGGCCTGACGTTCACTATGGATGGTGGTATAGACTTTATAACCAGAATCTACCGCCTGTTCACCAAAGTTTTGTACCAGTTCAGAACGTACCATTTCGCCGACATACGGGAATTTATTACGGGTACTCCGATCAGGCATATCTAAATTTACCGGTTCAGCAATGGCTTGCTGATACTGGCTCTGATTTAAATAGCCCAGTTGCAGCATACGGCCCAGAATCCAGTTACGACGTTCCAGGGCGCGCTTGGGATTGGCGACCGGATTATATCGAGAAGGTGCTTTAGGTAGGCCAGAGATCATGGCCATTTGTGCAATTGAAAGCTCTTCTAAGCTCTTGTTATAGTAAATTTTAGCTGCTGCTGCGATGCCGTAAGCATTTTTTCCCAAGAAAATTTTATTGACATACAAGGTCAGAATTTCTTCTTTAGTTAAGTTTTGCTCAATTTTACGGGCCAGAAAAATTTCTGTCAGTTTACGCTTCAGCGTCCGTTCAGGGCTAAGGTAATAGTTTTTTGCCACTTGCATGGTAATGGTCGAACCACCGGTCTGTACATCCGAGCCGGTCACCGTCTCACTGAGTGCGCGTCCCAAGCTTTTAAAGCTGATCCCGCTATGCTCAAAAAAGCTGGAATCTTCAGCGGCGAGGAAAGCATGAATAAACTCGGGCGGAATTTGTTCATATTTCACGGGAACAGAAAGCTTGCCTCCATATTCGGCAATTAATTCATTATCTGAACTAAAAACTTGTAAAGGCTTTAATAAAGGGGCCTTTTTAAGCGTAGACATTTCAGGCAAAGATGGGGCAATATAGAGATACATGCCATAGAAACCCATCGGAATTGAGATCAGTATAATGATAATGATCAAAAAAAATGGATGAACAAGGCCTGAACAAGATAGCTTTTTCATAACAAGTAAGTTTTAATAAGAGCTAATGGCGAACTAATTACCGGTCAGTATATCCTGTCGATATCCATATTGTTAGATGAGTTATTGTATCTATATAAAATTATAGACTGGACCAATTGGTAAGTTAGATTGAATTGGGGACAAAAAAATAATAGGAAGTGTATTGTGCGCAGGTTATATCGTAAACCAAATAAGGGGTTAATAGGAGTCGATATTAGTTCGACTTCTGTTAAGGTTTTAGAACTTTCTGTAAAAAGTGGCCGTTACTGGGTAGAGAGCTATGCTTTGATCCCATTATCGGAAAACAGTGTTGTTGAAAAAAACATTTTAAACCCAGAAGCAGTCGCTGATGCCCTTGGGCGTGCAATTAATTTGGGTAATACCCAGTCGAATCAGGCCGCTTTTGCGATTCCAACTTCAATGGTCATCACCAAAATCATTGAGATGGATGCAGACATGTCAGATGATGAACGTGAAGTTCAGATTCGTGAAGATGCGGAACAATATATTCCTTTTCCACTCGATGAAGCGAGTCTGGACTTTGAAGTTCTGCCAGACCGCCTTTCCAATCCGAACCGGGTCAATGTGCTGCTGGTCGCGACACGGATCGAAAATGTCGAAGCACGTTCTGAAGTTTTAGAGATTAGCAGTCTAACGCCTAAGATTGCAGATGTAGAAAGTTTTGCGCTGGAAAATGCCTTTAAGGTATTTTCGGACACTTTGCCGATGGGGGTCAATACGGTTGGTATTTTAGACATTGGTCATAGTATGACGACCTTGTCGGTGATGCAGAACAACAAGATTATTTATACTCGTGAGCAGGTGTTTGGCGGCAAGCAATTGACTCAGGAAATTCAGAATCGTTATGGATTATCCTTTGAGGAAGCTGGACGTGCTAAAAAAACCCGTGCCTTGCCGGATGATTATGATATTGAAGTCCTAGAACCCTTTCTGGATGCCGTGGTGCAACAGGCAGCCCGTTCATTGCAGTTCTTCTTTTCATCTTCTCAGTTTAATGAGATTGACCATATTTTACTCGCCGGCGGGAATGCTAATATTCCAGGTCTGGCAAAATTATTACAACAAAAACTCGGTTACCGTGTCACGATCGCGAATCCATTTTTGCAAATGGGCTTTTCTCCGCAAATTGATATTAAAAAAATTGAAAATGACGCGTCATCACTCATGGTTGCATGCGGTTTGGCATTAAGGAGTTTTGATTAATGGCAAGAATTAACTTACTTCCTTGGCGTGATGAGCTAAGAATTAAAAGAAATAATGAATTTGTGGCAATCTGCGTGGGGGCGCTTTTCTTGGGATTAGCGGCAGCAGGTTCAACCTGGTTTTATTATGATCACAAACTTCAGGATCAGGAGCAGGCCAATCAGCTGATTCAAAGTACCAACCAGAATCTGGATGTGCAGTTAAAGGCGCTTGAAGGTTTGCAAGAGCAGCGTAATGCGATTGTTGAACGGATGAAACTGATTCAGGGTCTACAAACTCAGCGTCCGATTGCGGTACATTTGATTGATGAAATTGTACGGGTGACCCCAAGCAATATGTATATCACCAAATTCCAGCGTACCGGTGACAAGTTTACCATTGAAGGTCGGGCTGAGAGTCCAAATACAGTAGCAGAACTGCTCCGTAATCTGGAGGCTTCATCTTGGTATCGAAATGCCTTTATGAACGCTTTCCTGGTGGCTGAAGAAGCAAAAGAAAAGGCACCGAGCTCTATTATTCCACGTGTGGAAGAGTCCTACGGTAGTTTTACCGTGACGGTAGATCTAGATCAGATCGCTCAGCCAGTACTTAACGAAGAACAACAAGCAGTCGCTACAACTACGGGGGCATCATCATGAGTAATGAAGAATTCGATGAGTTCAGCCAGGATGTCGTCGCTGTACCCAAAAATAAAATGACTGTTGAAAAGTTTTTTCAGCAATTCAATACATTAGATCCAAATAACTATGGTAGCTGGCCTTTGTCGGTCAAAATTACCTGCTGGATTTTTATTGTTGCACTGGCCTTTGCAGTGATTTACTTTGTCATGATCAGAAGTACAATTGAATCGATTTCACAAGCCAGTGCCCAAGAACAAAACCTGCTGAATGAATTCCGTGAAAAAGAATCCAAATTACGCAACTTACAACAATATCAAATCCAGCTTCAGGAAATGGAAGCCCGTTTTAACCAGCAGTTAGAACAATTGCCAAAAGAAACTGAAATTCCCGGTCTAGTTGAAGATATTAATCTGAGCGGTGTGAATTCAGGCCTAAAGTTTAAAAATATCCGTCTGGAACCTGAAATTAAGCAAGAATTCTTTATTGAACAGCCGATTGCGATTGAAGCCACTGGGGATTATCACGCTTTTGGCTCTTTTGTTAGCAGTATTGCCGGCTTATCGCGTATTGTCACGCTGCATGATTTCACCATTACCGGTACTGAAAATAAAGAGAAAAAATCTGAAATTCCGGTCATTGATTATGTGGTAAAAGCCAAAACTTACCGTTATGTCGGTAATGCTGAAGGTGCTGCAGCACAGCCTGAAGCTAATAGCACTACTCAGGGGGCGCAGTAATGAAGAACATTAAAATTACTTCAGCTTTAACACTTGGGTTTTTATTGTTGGGATGCGATTCACGCATTGATGCAGTCAATCAGGAAATGGCTAATATTCGTAATCAGCCACCTTTGCCAATTGAACCGGCTCCTGATTTTATGCCAGTTGAAACCTTCAACTATGCAGCACATCAGATCAAAAGCCCTTTTTTACCAAGCTCTCTGGCTGCTGAACTGAAAATTATGGCGGGGAAACGGGTTTATCCAAACCTATCACGTCAACTGCAACCGCTAGAAAGTTATCCGCTCGAAACATTGACCATGAAAGGCAGTATGCGCAATCAGGCAGGACAAATTCTGGCTTTAATCCAGACGCCTGATGGTGAGGTTGAGCGGATTCAACGTGGTAGCTATATGGGACTTAATCATGGTCGTGTGGTTGGAATTACACCAACACAGATCGATTTGATTGAGATTATTCCAGATGGCCGTGAGGGATATGTGGAACGTCCGCGAAGTCTGGTTCTTATCGGGCCGGCGCCATAAGTTTTAAAGGAATAACAATGAATAAGAGTATTAAAGAATTTATTTTTGGGGATGTTAATACAATGAATCGTGTGTTTCGTCAGTTTTCCATGGGTGCTGTTGCGATTGCGGTGATGCAAGCGGCCAGTGCGCAGGTTTCAATGACCAATGTAGTACCCATGCAGCTTCCTGGACAAGGAACTGAGATTCGGGTGATGTTCAATGGTTTGCCACCACAACCACAAGCCTATCAATTAGAATCGCCGTCACGTTTGATTCTGGACTTTGACAAAGCACAACAGAATTTAAAACAAAGCAGTATTCCGGTGGCAACACGTGAAGCCAGTTCAGTGGATGTCACTTCGGATGCTCAGCGGGCACGTCTAACGGTAAATCTGGCGGATGCAGGTGCCTTTACGACACGCGTGGAAGGCAATACTTTTATTCTTAAAATTAACTCGGCAACTCCTGTAGCCATAACTCAACCTGTGCAGCAACAGTCAGCTCAGGGTATTAGCAACATTGGTTTCCAGCGCGGTGCGCAAGGTGAGGGCCAAGTCGTTATTGATCTAGCAGGTAATAATACCCCGGTTGATGTACAACAGCAGGGTACCAAAGTTATTGTACGCACTTTAGGTTCCAAGATTCCGGCTCATTTGACCCGTCGTCTGAATGTGAATGATTTCGCGACTCCGGTATCGAGTGTCGATGCCGTGAATCAAAATGGCTCAGGCGTGATTACCATCCAGTCTGCGGAAAGCTATGAATATATGGCTTACCAGACGGATAACAAGCTGACCATTAGTCTGAAACGTCCGGAAGCCAAGAGTCCATTGCGTCCTAAAACCGTTGCCTATACCGGTAAGAAGATTTCGCTAGATTTCCAGGATATTGAAGTCCGTCGTGTTTTACAGCTCTTGGCCGATTTTACCGATATCAATATGGTGGCCGCAGACAGTGTACAAGGCAATATTACTTTGCGCTTAAAAGAAGTGCCATGGGATCAGGCGCTGGATATCGTACTGAAAACCAAAAATCTGGATAAACGCCGCAATGGTAATGTGATCTGGATAGCACCAGTTGCAGAACTGATCAAGGCTGAAGAAGAAGAAGCTAAGGCTATTAAGCAGAGTGTTGCACTTGCTCCGATCCAAACTGAATATATGCAGCTGAGTTATGCTAAAGCCGCTGATATTGAGAAACTGATTACGCAGAATAAATCTGCACAAAACTCAACTAACTCGTCAAACAATTCCTCTAATACCGCGAATAGTGAAGATAAAGAAAGTTTATTAAGTTCGCGTGGATCTATTTCAATGGATACACGAACTAATACCATTATTGTGAATGATACTCAGCCTTTTATCGATAAAATCCGCAATATGGTAGACTTACTGGATGTGCAGGTGAAGCAGGTTATGGTTGAAGCGCGTATTGTGCGGGCAACGACTGATTTTACCAAAGAGATGGGGGTGAAATGGGGGATTCTGTCTCAAGGGGTTACAAATAATAATCATCTTCTTGTCGGTGGTAGTGACACGACGTTATGGGATCTTAGAGAGCCAGAACTAGATAGTGAAACAGGTCGCTGGACCTACGATATTCAAAGGCCAGATAATCTAAATGTGGACTTGGGTGTAACTAGTCCAGGTGCCAGCCGTATTGCCTTTGGTTTGATCAGCCTTTCTGATTTTATGTTGGATCTTGAGCTTTCTGCACTTCAGGCAGATGGCTATGGTGAGGTGATTTCTACACCTAAAGTACTGACTGCGGATAAGCAGAAAGCAACTGTTGCCTCTGGTTCTCAAATTCCGTATCAGTCAGCAGAGGGTGGTGGTGCGAATGCAGTATCTACTACGGAATTTATTGATGCTACGCTAAGTCTGGATGTCACCCCAAGTATTACGCCAGATGGCAAAGTACAGATGGAACTCAATATTACCAGTAACTCACCGGGTAATCCGACACCGACTGGACAGTTGACTATTAACAAAAACCAGATCACTACCAATGTTTTAGTAGATAATGGTGAAACCGTGGTTCTGGGCGGTATTTTTGAGCAGGAAACCCGTAATGCACAAACCAAGGTACCATTTTTGGGGGATATTCCTTATGTAGGGCGTTTATTCCGTAAAGATTTAAAGTCGGATAACAAGCGTGAGCTTCTGATTTTCGTTACACCTCGAATTGTTAATGACAGTGTTTCAAGAAATCATTAATATATTTTGAATTTAACAAAACGAATAGGTGACTCCTTGCCAAGCAAAGAGTTTGAAACCCTACCAAATATTTATTTGGTAGGGCCGATGGGGGCCGGTAAAACAACAGTAGGACGACATCTCGCAGAATTGTTAGGACGTGAATTTCTAGACAGTGATCATGAAATTGAACGTAAAACAGGAGCGACCATTCCCTGGATTTTTGAAAAAGAAGGGGAGCAGGGGTTTCGTGACCGTGAAACTGCTGTCATTAATGACCTTACCTCACGTCCCCATTTGGTTTTAGCCACTGGTGGTGGGGCCATTACTCAGACCTTAAATCGGGATTATCTGAAACAGCGCGGAATTGTTGTCTATCTCTATACGCCGGTTGAAATTCAACTGCAACGTACCTATCGCGATAAAAACCGTCCCCTCCTCCAAGTCGAAAATCCGGAACAAAAGTTACGTGATTTATTGGCGGTCCGTGATCCCTTGTATCGGGAAGTGGCACATCATATTATTGAGACCAATCAGGGTGCTGCACGAGATCTGGCGCAGCGGATTCTCAATCTCATTACTTCCAAAAACTAAGTTCATTGAATAAAGTGGTTAATCAAGCATGCAAACCTTATATGTAGAACTCGGAGAACGTCGTTACCCTATTTTTATCGGGAGCGATCTGGATCCACAGGCCTTATTGGCACCCTATATTCATGGCAAGCAAGTGATGATTGTAAGCAATGCCACAGTTGCACCACTTTATTTGCAGCGTTATCAAACTGCAATTGAGGCTCTGGACAAACGCATTGCGACCTGTATTTTGCCTGATGGTGAAAAATATAAAGATAGCCAGCATCTAAACCTGATTTTTGATGCACTGCTTGAAGCCGGGTTTAACCGCGACTGTACTGTACTGGCATTAGGTGGTGGCGTCATTGGGGATATGGCCGGATTTGCCTCGGCTTGCTTCCAGCGCGGAGTTTATTTTATTCAGGTACCGACAACCTTGCTGTCGCAAGTAGATTCAAGTGTCGGTGGTAAAACCGGGATTAATCATCCATTGGGTAAAAATATGATTGGGGCTTTCCAGCAACCGCAAGTGGTACTGGCGGATATGTCGCAGCTTGCTACTTTGCCTGATCGCGAACTTTCAGCAGGTTTGGCTGAAGTGATTAAATATGCCCTACTCGGTGATGAAAAATTTTTAGTCTGGCTTGAAGAGAACATGGATGCTCTGGTCGCCCGTGATGAGAAATTATTGGCTGAGGCCGTTTATCGTTCCTGTGCGCATAAGGCGCGGATCGTAGCCAGTGATGAGAAGGAGCAAGGAAAACGTGCTTTACTCAATTTAGGTCATACCTTTGGTCATGCGATTGAATCCTACATGGGTTATGGTGTCTGGCTACATGGCGAGGCTGTTGCCACCGGTATGGTGATGGCTGCGGATCTGTCACAGCGTATGGACTGGATTTCTCAAGAAGATTTAGAACGTACAAAAAAAATCATTTCTCGTGCCAAACTTCCTGTGGTTTGTCCTAAAATCCCTCTGGATGATTTTCTGGCCTATATGGCCCATGACAAAAAAGTCTTAAATGGACAATTGCGTCTGGTGTTATTAAAGCAGTTAGGCGAAGCAGTGATTACCCGGGACTTTGATCTCGAGTTAATGAAACAGGCAATTTTAGCCAATCAGGCATAGGTTTAGTTTTATGGCAGCATTACATACTCCTTGGCAAAAGATTCAGCATTATTTCTGGCTGGTCTGTGGTGTATGCTGCCTATTTGCTGCCTTGGTCTTTTGGGCGGTGACTGATTCAGATGACATCGTCGAAATTGAAAAAAAGCCTGAAACTGAAGTTCAGTTGCAGATTCAACCAGAAAAAGTAGCCACAATGACCCATCTTGGTGCGCTTTTTCAGGAAGTGAAACCATTGGATCTAAATACGCGTACCGTCGTGAATGCCAGTCATGAGCCAGAATTTCGCGGTACCAAATTTGTCAATGAGGCGAAAAACCAGCATGCCATTGAATTATTTCATGTGACCAATGAAGCAATTTTAAAAAGTTTTCTTAAAAAACAGTCCGATCGTAAACCTTTTATTTATTTAAGAATCTCGAGTGAAAATCAGCCAGAACAATATGTATTGTTATATGGTCAATATAAGACGGCGGCGCAAGCCAATCAGGCACTCTCTACACTGAAGTTAAATTTACCGGCTTCAGTCAAACCTGAAGTTGTAGCAATGCAGCAATATGTCAGTCTGGTCAATAATCTGGGTTCAGAGGAATTGGCCAATAATCAAAAGCTTTACGAAATTCGTTTGAAAAATGTGCCTTTGCCGAAAGTAGATGAATCGGTGCGACTTAGACAGCAGCAAACCCAGACTGAGTCCAAGCCGCGTAGCTCTGATGCTGCGACTACCAGTACCACCATTGTGCGCCGTGATTCATCGGGAAATGTGGTCGATGTACAGAAATCTGAAAGTGCTGTAGAAGGCACGCCTCAACCGCAAAATAACAATAATCGACCTGCTCAGGGCAGTAATCCTCGTCCTCAAAATAATGAGATTAGTGATCCATTTAATTAGTCCGGTCTAAAATAGCGCATCCAAAAAATTACAGAATTAAAAATGAGCGCTTTTGGTGCAAAAAATGCACATTAAAATTAACCCTTAGAGTGCTGTTCTGCGCTAAATCTTTGTCATCTGTATTGTTTTAATTTATGCGCTGTTTGTTGGCATGGAATTTGCTTTATTGGTGCATGAATTGAATTAATCTCCCTGTTTTAGCGCGAAAAATGATTCGATGACACCATATGAATGTCATATTTATTCCAGATTTTTATGTTATTCATGAGCAGAATAAACTTTATTTGTTATGCATTTAGTCTAAAAAAGGACTAGTCTGAAGAAATAAAGAAAAATAGTTTTGCTCTACCAAGACGGTCTTCGAAAGTCCATTAGACGCCAGCGCAGAGAAAAATTTAGATTGTTTAACAGCCTGTTGAGGCTTCGTGAAAGAAGGGTACGCTATGCACATGCCATCGCCTAACAATGTAGCTCCCGCTCAAGGTTTATACCAACCGGATGAGTTTAAAGATAACTGTGGTTTCGGTTTGATCGCCCATATGCAGGGTGATGCTAGCCATGATCTCGTCAAGACCGCGATTCATAGTTTGAGTTGTATGACCCACCGTGGTGGTATTGCCGCGGATGGCAAAACCGGGGATGGTTGTGGCTTGCTCTTGGCGATGCCGAAAAAATTCTTCCGTGAAGAAGCGAAACGCTTAAGTGATACCACCTTAAGTGAAGTGTTTGCTGTGGGTTCGGTGTTTCTAAATCTTGATCCGGCACTTGCTGCACATGCCAAACAGGTTTTAAACAAAGAGATTGAAGCTGAAGGTTTAATCGTTCTGGCTTGGCGTGTAATTCCGACCAATGTCGATGCACTGGGTGAAATTGCATTGCAATCGATGCCGGCATTTGAACAGATTATTGTTAACTGTCCAATGGGTGTGACTGAGGTTGAATTTAACCGTAAGTTATTCCTGGCACGTCGTCGTACAGAACAATTGTTGGTGAATGATACGTCTTTCTATGTCACTACTTTATGTTCAACAGTGATCAGCTATAAAGGCTTGATGATGCCAGAAGCGATTGCAGATTTTTATACAGATCTGGCTGATCCACGTTTGGAATCACATATTGTGGTTTTCCATCAGCGCTTCTCGACCAATACCTTGCCACGCTGGCCGTTGGCACAACCGTTCCGTTACCTGGCGCACAATGGTGAAATCAACACTATTACCGCGAACCGTAACTGGGCCATGGCGCGTGTGCCGAAATTTGAAAATCCATTATTGCCAGGTTTAACTGAACTAAATCCAATTGTGAACCGTACCGGTTCAGATTCTTCAAGCCTGGACAACATGCTGGAGATTCTGGTTGGCGGTGGCATGGATCTGTTCCGTGCACTCCGTATGCTGGTTCCGCCTGCCTGGCAGAACGTGGAAACGCTTGATGCTGATCTTCGTGCTTTCTACGAATTCAACTCAAAACACATGGAAGCCTGGGATGGTCCTGCAGGTTTGGTGATTCAGGATGGGCGTCATGCGATCTGTATGCTGGATCGTAACGGTCTGCGTCCTGCGCGTTGGGTGATTACCAAAAATGGTTATATCACGCTGGCTTCTGAAATTGGCGTATGGGGTTACCAACCTGAAGATGTGATTTCTAAAGGCCGTGTCGGCCCAGGCCAGATGCTAGTCATCGACACGCAGACTGGCAAGGTACTGGATACGCAAGATGTCAATAATCATCTGAAACGTATGCGTCCATACCGTGAATGGTTACGTGAAAATTCTGTGCGTTTGCAAGGCAGTCCAGAGCTGGAAGAATATTTATGTGATCAAGGCTTAAAAGGTGATGGCCTGAAAGCGGCACAAAAAATGTTCATGGTGACCTTTGAAGAGCGTGACCAGTTATTGCGTCCGATTGCTGAAAGCGGTCAGGAAGCTGTAGGTTCAATGGGTGATGATACCCCAATGGCAGTATTGTCTCGTCAGGTGCGCCATGTGTCGGATTATTTCCGCCAGCAGTTTGCACAGGTGACCAACCCGCCGATCGATCCGCTACGTGAATCGATTGTGATGTCACTGGAAACCTGTTTAGGTCGTGAACAAAACGTCTTTGAGCAAGGGTCTGAGCATGCAGACCGCTTGATCATTTCCAGTCCTGTACTTTCTAATTCGAAAATGCATCAGATCCGTACGCTGGGTCGTGCCGGTTATGAAATTGCAGATATTGACTTGAACTATGCTGAAACCGAAGGTCTGGAAGCAGCGATTGCGCGTATTTGTGAAGAATCTGCACAAGCCATTCGTGATGGTAAAACCTTACTGGTGCTTTCAGACAAGAAAATCCGTGAAGGTTACTTGCCTGCCAATGCTTTCATGATTACTGGTGCAGTGCATCATCACCTGATCAATATCGGTTTGCGTACTGACGCTAACCTGATTATTGAAACCGGTTTTGCCCGTGATCCACATCAGTTTGCAGTGTTACTTGGCTTTGGTGCGACAGCCATCTACCCATACCTAGCTTATGACGTGATCAATGATCTGGTCGCGAAAGGCGAATTATTGGGTGACCCAATCTATGCGCAAAACAATTTCCGTAAGGGGATTGAAAAAGGTCTGCTGAAAGTCCTGTCTAAAATGGGTATTTCTACGGTTGCTTCTTATCGTGGTGGTCAGTTGTTTGAAGCAGTGGGTTTATCTAATGAAGTGGTGGATAAATGCTTCATCGGTGTACCAAGCCGTATTCAGGGTGCTACTTTTGTCGATCTTGAAAATGACCAGAAACAGTTGGCGGATATTGCCTGGAAAAACCGTAAGCCAATCGATCAGGGAGGCCTGCTGAAATTTGTCTTTGGCAAGGAATATCATGCCTTTAACCCGGATGTGATCAACTCACTGCATAAAGCAGTACGTTCTGGGAACTACGCAGATTTTAAAGAATATGCAGAATTGGTGAACAACCGTCCGATCGCAACGATCCGTGACTTGTTCAAACTCAAAACAGACAACTCGATTCCAGTCGAACAAGTGGAATCTGTGGAAGAGATCCTGCCTCGCTTTGACTCTGCCGGTATGTCTTTGGGTGCACTGTCACCTGAAGCGCACGAAGCGATTGCGATTGCCATGAATACGATTGGTGGTCGTTCAAACTCGGGTGAGGGCGGTGAAGATCCAGCGCGTTACGGTACTATCCGTAACTCGAAAATCAAACAAATTGCATCGGGCCGTTTTGGTGTGACGCCTGCTTATTTAACATCAGCAGAAGTTCTCCAGATTAAAGTCGCGCAAGGTGCAAAACCAGGTGAAGGTGGTCAGTTGCCGGGTGGTAAAGTGAATGGTCTCATTGCACGTTTACGTTACTCTGTGCCGGGCGTTACCCTGATTTCGCCACCTCCGCATCATGACATCTATTCAATTGAAGATTTATCACAGTTGATCTTTGATTTAAAACAGGTTAACCCACAGGCGATGGTGTCAGTTAAGCTGGTTTCTGAACCGGGTGTCGGTACGATTGCGGCGGGTGTAGCGAAAGCGTATGCCGATTTCATTACCATTTCTGGTTATGATGGCGGTACAGCGGCTTCTCCACTTTCTTCAATTCATCATGCAGGTTCACCGTGGGAACTGGGTCTTTCTGAGGCACATCAGGCCCTTCGTGTCAATGACCTGCGTGGCAAAGTTCGCGTACAAACAGATGGTGGTTTAAAAACCGGTCTGGATGTCGTAAAAGCAGCAATTCTCGGTGCTGAAAGCTTCGGCTTTGGTTCGACTCCGATGATCGCATTGGGTTGTAAATACCTGCGTATCTGCCACTTGAATAACTGTGCAACCGGTGTTGCGACTCAACAAGATCATTTACGTCAAGAGCATTATATTGGCGAGCCACAAATGCTGATTAACTTCTTCACCTTTATTGCTGAAGAAACCCGTGAATGGCTGGCGGCACTTGGTGTATCGAGTCTGAAAGACCTGATTGGCCGTACGGATCTGCTGGAAGTCTTGCCAGGTGAAACTGCCAAGCATGCACATCTTGATTTAAGCAAATTGCTTGAGTCGCATCCTTCAGCGGAAGGTAAAGCACAATACTGCGAAGTACAGGGCAATGCGCCATTTGATAAAGGCATTCTGGCTGAAAAGATGGTAGATAAGATTCTACCTGCGATTGAAGCGGGAACTGGCGGCGAATATAGTTTCACGATCGGTAACTGTGACCGCTCGATTGGCGCACGCCTGTCTGGTGAAATTGCGAAACGTTATGGCAACCTGAGCATGGAAGCCCATCCGGTGAAAGTTCACCTGAATGGTACTGCGGGTCAGTCGCTGGGTGTATGGAATGCTGGTGGCTTGCATATCAGTCTGGAAGGCGATGCCAATGACTATGTCGGTAAAGGCATGGCCGGTGGTCGTATCTCTATCTTCCCGCCAAAAGGTTCACCATTCCAGACACAAAATACTGCGATTATTGGGAATACCTGCTTGTATGGTGCGACTGGCGGTAAGTTATATGCCGCGGGTACAGCGGGCGAGCGTTTCGCGGTGCGTAACTCGGGTGCATTTGCTGTCATTGAAGGTGCAGGCGATCATTGCTGTGAATATATGACCGGCGGTATTGTTACGGTGTTGGGTAAGGTTGGGCATAACTTCGGTGCGGGTATGACTGGTGGTTTTGCTTATGTACTTGATCTGGATAATGACTTCGTTGATCATTATAACCACGAACTGATTGAGCTGAATCGTATTTCCACCGAAGCGATGGAAGAGCACAAAGCCTTCCTGGGTCGTATCCTGGATGAACATATTAAAGAAACGGGTAGTGCTTGGGCGTACAAGATCCGCCATGAGTTTGACTTCTACAGCCGCAAGTTCTGGTTGGTAAAACCAAAAGCAGCCAACTTGCAAACGCTGTTGAAAACCACTCAAGCTGATCCACAATAATTCCACTACTGCAGAAACATAGGCAGATGTAAGGCAACTGTGAACCCCTTACATCTCCCCACGGAGAGAGACATGGCAGAACGCCTGAATAATGACTTTCAATTCCTGGATGTCGCACGCCAAGACCCAGAGAAAAAAGAGATTGATGTCCGCAAAGCAGAATTTGTGGAAATTTATAAGCCTTATACAGCGGAAATTGCAGCCAATCAGACGCATCGCTGCCTAGGCTGTGGTAACCCGTACTGTGAGTGGAAATGTCCGGTACATAACTACATTCCAAACTGGTTAAAACTGGTGTCTGAAGGACGTCTGTTTCAGGCGGCTGAACTGTGTCATCAGACCAATACTTTACCGGAAGTCTGTGGCCGTGTCTGTCCGCAAGACCGTCTGTGTGAAGGGGCGTGTACCCTGAACGACGGTTTCGGTGCGGTGACGATCGGGAATGCAGAAAAATATATCAACGATACAGCTTTTGCTTTGGGCTGGCGTCCAGATATGTCCAATGTGCAATGGACCAATAAGAAAGTCGCAATCATTGGTGCAGGTCCTGCAGGACTTGGCTGTGCGGATATTCTGGTACGTAACGGGGTAAAGCCTGTAGTTTTTGACAAACGTCCAGAAATTGGTGGTTTGCTGACTTTCGGTATTCCAGAATTCAAAATGGAAAAAGACGTAATGAAGCGCCGCCGTGAAATTTTCACCGGTATGGGGGTGGAATTTCGTTTGAATACTGAAATTGGCACAGATGTGACCATCGACCAGTTACTTGCCGATTATGATGCGGTATTTATGGGTATGGGAACCTATACCTACATGAAAGGTGGTTTTGCCGGTGAAGATCTGGATGGTGTGTATGATGCACTGGATTTCCTGATTGCGAATGTCAATCGTTGTCAGGGCTGGGAAAAAGATCCAGCTGAATACATCAGTGTTGAAGGCAAGAAAGTCATCGTTTTAGGCGGTGGTGATACTGCTATGGACTGTAACCGTACCTCAATTCGTCAAGGTGCCGAATCCGTGGTCTGTGCTTATCGTCGTGATGAGGAAAACATGCCGGGTTCACGCCGTGAAGTACAAAATGCACGTGAAGAAGGAGTGAATTTCCAGTTTAACCGTCAGCCGATCGAAGTTGTTGGTGAAAATGGTAAAGTGACCGGTGTGAAATTTATTACTACTCAGCTGGGTGAGCCGGACAGTCGTGGTCGCCGTAGTCCAGAGCCGATTCCGGGTTCAGAAGAAATTTTGCCTGCGGATGCTGTATTGCTTGCCTTTGGTTTCCGTACCAGCCCAGCGGACTGGTTTGCAGATGTCGAGATTAATCTGGATGGTTCTGGTCGTGTGCTTGCCGCTGAACAGCAGCAATATAAATTCCAGACTTCGAATCCAAAAATCTTTGCTGGTGGCGATATGGTGCGCGGTTCTGATCTGGTGGTAACCGCAATCTGGGAAGGTCGTCAGGCAGCTGAAGGAATCCTGGATTATCTGGATGTTTAACAGTTGAAAATTCACTGAAGTCATTCAAACAACCCGCTACGGCGGGTTTTTTATTTTTGGATATTGTCTAACTTAAAGAGAGGTCATTAAAAAAGATTATAAAAAGTAACAAAACTTTAGAAAATACTGTTTAAAATCAAATTAATTATATAAATATTAATAAAGAATTGAGGACAAGATATCATGCGTGTATTCAAACAATCTCTTATCGCCTTGATGTTGGCCAGTACCTTGACCCTGAGTGGTTGTGGTTATAACACCTTGCAAGTCAAAGATGAAGCCGTAACGGCCGCTTGGTCGGAAGTCCAGAACCAGTATCAGCGCCGTGCCGATTTGGTGCCTAATCTGGTCAATGTGGTCAAAGGTTATGCCTCGCATGAAGAGCAGGTTTTAACTGAAGTCACACAAGCACGTGCCAATGTTGCCGGTTTAAAAGTAGATCGTGAAGTACTGGAAGATCCTGAATTATTCCAGCGTTATCAGGAAGCACAGGCCCAGATGACCAGTGCCTTGTCTCGTCTTTTAGCCGTCACTGAGAATTATCCCGATCTGAAAGCCAATCAGCAATTCCGTGATTTGCAGATACAGCTGGAAGGCACTGAAAATAGAATCGCTGTGGCACGTAACCGTTATATCACCACGGTGCAGGACTTTAACTCTTATGCCCGTCAGTTCCCGCAAGTGATGACGGCAAAAGTGATTGGTATGGATACCAAACCGAACTTTAGCGCCGAGCAAAGTGCACAGAAAGCTCCAACGGTTTCCTTTGAATAAATATCCACTTATAAAATAAACGAGAGATCATATGTCTGAGATTCTGCTGAAATACTGTGTTGGTTTGATTCTCATGCTAGGCATGGGAATAACCACGCTTGTTTCAGCAGAAACGGCCACGGCTACAGATACTGAAGAAGTCATCGTAGCCCGTGAAATCTTGCAGCCTAAAAATAATCAAAATACTCCAGCCCAAAATACAGAAACTGCAGCAGCATCACAGCCGCAAATTGCCAATGATATGGCAGAAGGGCAGTTGCAGCGGGATTTACCAAGCCTGAATGAACCTGTCATTGATCAGGCAAACCTGCTTAGTCCTGCTGAAAAACAGCAACTCAGTCAGCGCATTCTAAAACTTTATAATGAAGGTAAAGGGCAAATAGGTGTAGTCATTGTTCCGACCACGGGGCAGGAAGATATTTTTGATTACTCCATGCGCGTAGCAGAAGTCTGGCAACTGGGTTCAGCCAAACGCGACAATGGTTTGTTGATGACCATTGCCATTAATGATCGCCGTATTCAAATCTTGACCGGTTATGGTCTGGAGGGTGTACTACCCGACATAGTGGCAGGTCGAATTATTCATGACAAAATTACGCCATTTTTTAAGCAAGGTCAGTATGCGCAGGGCATTGATTCCGGACTAACCGAAATTGAAAGAATTTTAAATTTAGATCCTGAAATTGCAGCACAGGCCGCGGATGAAATCAAAGAACGTCAGGAACAAGCCTATCAGGCACAAAAAGCATCGCAAGCCACTTTTGGAAGCGTTATCTTTATTATTATTGCAGGTGTGATTGGCTCCATGATCTTTGGTAAACGTCTGAGCGCAGCAACTGCAGCGGTGGCAGGTACAGCGGCAGGATTGGTGAATGGCTTAGGCTTGGTTGCTAGCCTAATGATTGGCGCAGGTATTTTCTTTTTATTGGTCACCTCTATTGCCCAGCTGATTTTACATGCCTTTTTGGCCGGTGGCGGTCGAGGCGGCGGTAGTGGCCGTGGTGGTTTTGGTGGCGGCGGCTTCGGCGGTGGCGGTGGAGGTTTTGGCGGGGGAGGAGCATCAGGCTCATGGTAACAACTACAGATACAACAGATATAGTCACGCAGCCCAAACTGGAAGAACATGCACAGCCAAGCTTTAAACGCTGGCTCAAGCATTTCTTTTATATGCCGGCAACCAAGCGCTTTTTTTCCAAGCAGGATCAGCATGCGATTGCAGTGGCGGTGGAAGAAGCAGAGCATGGACATGTGGGAGAGATTCAGGTGGTGATTGAAGGGTGTTTACCTTCACGATCTGCTTATTATCAGGATACGCTCTGCCGTGCGCGACAGTTATTTGCTGAAATTGGTGTTTGGGATACCGAATATAACAGTGGGGTACTGCTGTATTTGAACCTCTGCGAGCACAAGGTTGAAATTGTGATTGATCGTGGAATTAAAAATGCAACCACCCAGCAAGTCTGGGATGAAATCTGTCAAAACATTATTCAGCATTTAGTCCAGCAGAAGTTTAAAGAAGGTGTAATTGAAGGCGTGAAACAGATTGGACAGGTTTTAGATCATTACTATGATCGAAAAATAGATGATTTAGAAAATGAATTAGGGAATAAACCGATTATACTGGGATGAACTATGTCAACTAACTGACAAAATTTGTCAGTTAGTTACACAAAATAAAACACAAAAATTACAAAAATAAAAATATTTTTTTAAAGTGCTGTTTTTTCTGTCAATTTTATTATAATAAAAATTGGCACACTTAGTGCTAAATATAAAATTAAGCTAAATGAGCTTTTCTTTAGGCTTATAAATAAACAAAAACATTTGTGGAGAATGTTATGAATACAGTACAAAAGGGTTTTACCCTTATTGAATTAATGATTGTTGTAGCAATTATTGGTATTTTGGCGGCAATTGCGATCCCTGCTTATCAAGATTATATTGCTAAATCTCAAGCAACTTCTGGTTTGGCAGAAATCTCACCAGCTAAAACTCAATATGAAGTACTTGTAAATGAAGGTAAACCAGCTGCTGACTTTACTGTTGCTAATATAGGTCTTAAAAATAGTGATCGTTGTACTGTTGCTGTTGCTGCTCCAACAGCTGGAGTGCAGGCGAATGCTATTGAATGTACTTTAAAAGGCTCACCTAAAGTTGCTGGTGCTAAATTACAATTAGGCCGAGCAGCTGATGGTTCTTGGACTTGTAAAACAGCTGGTACTCCAGCATTAGATGCTAAATATAAACCAGGTTCATGTTCATAATTTGAATTTGAGTTAAAAAAGAGAGCCAAATGGCTCTCTTTTTTATGGCTTAATTTTATTAGCATGTTTCTCTAAATGTTCAATGATATAAGGTTCTAGGTGTAAAGCTCGTCCTGAATCCCAAAAGGCAGGCGCCCCTTCCCAATCAGTGCTCATACAGTCTTTGCAAATGATGTCCTGTCCATGTACTATCAAAAGAACACTTGAAAATAGAACAATTAAAAACATCCATAGATATTTCATTGAATTTGTATTTGAAGATGCAGTATGTGGGCGAAGACTAAAACTTAGAGTATATGACAAGATGCATAAACTTGTGATTTGGCTGACTGGATAAAGCAAACTGCCTGACAGCATTGAATTGATCAATATAGCAATCATACCTGCCAATAGTAGGGGAGGGATCTGAGGGATTTTTTGCTTTAAACTAAAAATAAGTGTAATGATGAGTCCTGTTAAAAGAAAAGCTGAAATTCCCCACTCACTTAAAAACTTGAGCCAAATATTATGTGGGTGAGCAATGACAGTATAAGGTTGCTGTAAAAGAAAATGATTCCCTCCGACACCTAAAATTGGGTGTTCAAGCCAAGTATTCCATGCTTTTAACCATAAATCGAGTCGACCAGAACTACTGGTTCTTGCTAAATCAGATCCGATTGGATTGGGTAAAATCTGATGATAAATAAAGTAAAGGGTGACAGCGATCAGTCCTGAAAACGTAGGTGGCTTGAGAAATTCGAAGCTCTTTTTTCGATTGTAAATTGCAACACAAATCAGGCTGATGAAAATTGCGAGTAGACATGCTCTTGCTCCATGAAAAAGAAAATTAAGGAGGTAGATGACAGAAATACTGTAGATCGAAATTGAGAGTAGCCCTTGTTTAAACCTTGAATGTTGATTAAATCTTTTTAAGAAACCAATACGGAGCCATAGCAGAAATAAGCAAGGCAATAGAGCATCATCCAGCATACGGATGTTGGTAAATGATTGCGTCCATGCACCAATACCACCATTTAAACGATCCCAAATTGCAATCGGTAAAAAAATAAGCGTCAGCATGGGCAGAATTGCTACGCATGCAAGTATATTTTCTGTAAGTTTTTTATAGTTTTGAAAGAGGTTGGTATAAATAAGGCAAGCGCTCATGAGTAAAAAATATAAAGAGGTATCCGCAAAAGCACGCGGTGAATAATCGGCCTGCCCAGCAGAAATGAATACTAAAGTCGCTAATAATGTGATGAGTGGAAATATGATTTTTCTTATTTTTTCGTCAAATATTTGATGGTTTTTTTTATTGAGTAGATAAAGGCCTAGAACATTTGTTGTTAGTAATAATAAAATTTCGTAGATTCGCCATGCATCGTAAGGTGCCTTAACCCAATACGCACTTAAACTTGAAAATACAATAAAACAGAAAATGGGAATTAAAATAAGCAATGATTTGTTTATAATATGGAACATTTAGAGATCCTTCTAAGTCTTTCTATATAGGGGAATTATATGAAAGATATAAAGCAAATAGTAAAAGAAAAGTTCAAGGCATTTGCAGTTCATTTTGCATTATCTTTCTTGATTTTAAGTCTAATAATAAGTTTTATTTATTTTATCTGGTATCCGGGACCGATTTTACAGGCTGTTCAAGCAAGTAAAATTTTATTCTTGATAATACTCATTGATGTGATATTAGGGCCATTATTGACTTTTATTGTGTATAAAAAGAATAAAAAAACCTTGAAAATGGACTTAGTAGTGATTGGTTCTATTCAGGTAATTGCCTTAGCTTTTGGTATAAGTAGTTTAGCTTTAGCCAAACCTGTATGGATTGCATTTAATGGCAATAAGTTTGAATTGATTCAGAAAAATGAAATCATCTATACGAGTGAAAATACACCACATAAATTTTTAAGTAGTCATTATTGGTCAAAACCTAAATTTGTAGCGGCAACACTTTCAAACGATTCTAATGTGAAAGAAGCACAAATCATGAATGAGGTGTTTTCAGGTATATCATTAGCCCAAAAGCCTGAAAATTATGTGGAAATTAAACAGGTATTCCCAGCGATTGTAAAATCATCTTATCTACTACAAGATTTATATCAATATAATGATCAAGCTCGCGTAGATGCCATCATAGAACGCTATTCAACACACCACCATTGGTTACCATTAAAAGCAAAAGAAGTAGATATGGTGGTTTTAGTAGGGAATACAGAAAACGATTTTGAAATAGTAAATTTACGGCCATGGAACTAATTCTGTTTTATCATATGCCCAACGTCCACCGCCTGATATTTCCATGAAATTCACGCTTGCCCTCATCGCAGCAATCCTGATCTCCCTTGCATGGCTCATGCCCGTGCATTATCGTCCGTGGGTGACTTATACGGGGGAGCTATATACCTTCTTTGCATTATTTACGCTCGCTGCAATCTGCTTAAAAGAAAAGGTAAGAATTCCAACACTTAATCTGCCGCTATTGCTCCTCGCTGGTGTGCCGTTGATCCAGTTTTTGGCAGGGCAGGTGTTCTTTTTTAGTATCGCCATGATGGGCTGTATTTTTGTCTTTAGCTTTTGGCTGGCAAGTATGTTGGGTTATCACCTTTCAACAGGAAATTATAATCGGGAAAAAACCTTTACCAACTTGAGTTATGTATTTTTAGCTTCAGGAACGATTACAGGCCTTATTGCACTGTGTCAGTGGTCTAATTTGGACGCGACTTTGCCAGGTATGGTGAATATCAGCGGTAATCAGCGGCCCTATGCTAATTTCGCTCAGCCAAATAATATGGCAACTTTTCTCGTCATGGCATTGATGAGCTGCCTTTACCTCTATGAAAAGAAAAAAATCCAGACCAAGTGGCTATTTGTATGTGCTGTAGTGATTGTAATCGGGGTTGCTTTAAGTCAGTCACGTACCGCTTGGGTCGCTGCAACCGCCATCATGCTGTATTTAGCGTTCTACCAATATAAAGGCATTATTCGCCTGAAATGGTATTACAGCATCACTTGGTTGATCTTCTTTATTGCCTGTATCGTAGCGTTTCCATTACTCAGTCAGCTCGCTGCCCAGACGATGGATGCAGATGTCGTACAAAGTCGGGATGTGGTGTCGCGTGCCACCGGCGATATGTCACGTCTCGCGATCTGGGAGCAGATGCTGGCTGCAATTCAGGCACAACCATGGTTTGGCTATGGCTGGTATCAGACCAGTGTGGCTTTTGTCTCGATTAGCGATACGGTGCAAGGTCCGGTCTGGATTCGCAGTGCACATAATTTTATTCTGGATTTTTTACTCTGGAACGGACTACTCATTGGTCTGCCTTTCTTGGCCTATTTCGGTTATTTGGGGTATCAGTTACAACGCTGGGTCAATACTCCAGAGTCTGTCATCGGGATCTTGATGATCGGGGCATTTGTTACGCATGCCATGTTTGAGTTTCCACAGCACTATGCCTATTTCCTATTACCAGTCGGTTTTATTTTAGGAACAGTGTTGGCACAAAATCCAAAGATCAAGACCATTACTTTACCGGCATTTGCTTTGCAACTGACTTGGGGAATTGGTTTAGTAATCTTACTGCTGATTTATCGGGATTATGACGTTGTAGTACCAAAACTTGGACAAAGTATTCGTTATGAAAAGCAGCCGGAAAAAATCACTAATGAAAAACCAATTTATTTGCTGACTGAGTTTAATCACCGGATAGCTTGGATTCGGGTCAATCCTTATCGCAAGATGAGCGAAGATGAAATTCATCAATATGAAAAGCTGGTGGTAAGCTATCCAACCAAATACAACTTTTTAAAATATATTCGTTTATTGGCTTATAACGGCTATGTAGATGAAGCACAGCATCAACTTCAGCGTTTAAATACGATTCAGAAAACTGAACTGGACTATGCCGAAGTGACGCGAGATATGCCACGCTAATAAGTACAAAAAAGCCAGCAGATGCTGGCTTCTTTTATTGTGAATTGAATCTTAGAGCTGACTTTGAATATAGTTTTCGATACCCACACTTTCAATCAGATCGATTTGCGTGGTGGTCCAGTCCAGATAATTTTCTTCTTTCTCTAGAATTTCCTGAACCAGATCACGTGTTACATAATCCATTTGGGTTTCAGCCAGCGCGACTGCTTTCTGGATGACTTCAATATTTTCTTTAACTTTACGCACATCACAATGCAGTACTTCTTGAGTATGCTGACCGATATACAGTTTGCCCAGATTCTGTAAATTTGGCAGACCTTCCAAAAATAAAATACGTTCAATAATTTTATCGGCATGTTTCATCTGAACAATGGATTCTTTATATTCTGCCGAGCCCAGTTTCTCAATGCCCCAGTCATTAAACATGCGCGAATGCAGGAAATACTGGTTAATGGCAGTTAAGTGGTGATACAACACCTGATTGAGCTGATTAATCACATCACGATTGCCTTTCATCGCATGACTCCATTTGGACCTGTTTTATCTTTCTAAGAAAGCGCTCTAATCCTGATAGTAAAGCAAGTCAGGGGCAAATGGCGAGTAATTTATGGAACAGCAAATGAAAATCGACATCGAATCGATCCAGACTCGGATGAGTGGCAATAAAAACCCGCCAGAGTCAAAGGCGGGGGAGGAGTAATGATCAAAGATCATTGTTTTTCATTATGCTTATAAGGAGAAATATTTTGAATTTATGCTGCAACAGCCAGGCGTGCTGCAATTTGTGAAACTTCATCACTGATGATCATACGGGCTTCTGGTGCACAACGGCCACAGCAAGTTCCCAAGTCCAACATATCGCGGACATCACGATAACTTTCAGCGCCATTTGCAATAGCATCTTTAATGTCTTGATCTGTAATGCCACGGCATAGACAAACGTACATAGGACACAACCACAGTGATTAAATAAGATAAGTAATATTATTGATAATTGTTATCGTTTGTCAATAAAAATCATTTGAAATAGCTTTTATCATGATTGATGATTTAGATAAAAAATCACCACCTGAGCGGAAATCCAAGTACAGCTCGGATTTCCACACAAAAGTGAATCGTAATTTAGAATGAGATATGCAGGGTGGGGATTGAGTAATTTTTATAAATTATAAATTATTAATTAATAATGACAATACCATCCATTTCAACCAAAGCATCTTTAGGCAGGCTGGCGACACCTAAAGCGGCACGTGCTGGATAGGGCTGGGCAAAATACTCACCCATAATTTGATTGACCAGTTGAAAGTGAGATAAGTCGGTCAGGAAAATATTTAGTTTGGCAATATCTGCCAAAGAGCCACCAGCGGCTTCACAGACTGCTTTTAAGTTATCAAACACCCGGCGAATTTGAGCTTCAATGCCTTCAACCAGTTCCATACTATAAGGATCCAGGCCAATTTGACCTGATAGATATAAGGTATCACCCACTAAAATGGCTTGCGAATAAGTGCCAATCGCAGCAGGGGCATTTTCAGTATGGATTACTTGGCGGGACATTAATTTCTCCTTTTATCATCGACATACATCATATTCGATCAATTCGGCCGATCAAAGCACTATCGTTTTAAATGATTAACTCGCTTTAGAGGCTTCACTGAAAACGACCGGCTGAGCCAGACGGATAATTCGCGGGAAACCGAAATACATGCGTAAATCCCGGATAATCTGTGCAATCTGTTTACGGTTATGCACCACGATATTGACATAGGTTTTGTCATCCTGAGTACGCACCATTTCCACCCCGGAATGCGCTTTACGGCATTGGTAAATCAAGTCGGAAATCTGCTCGTCATTCATGTCCAAGTCAATGCTGAGATAGGCAGTAAAGCTGATATCTTCCAGATCATCAGAGGTCCACTGCAATAACATGATATTTTCTGGATGCTGATGCTGTTCATGCAGCAGGTTATGACAGCGCGCACGATGCACAATCAGACCGCGACGGGTCAAATGACCCTGAATCGGATCACCCAGCACAGGATTGCAGCAATGTGCATATTTGACATCGACACCTTCTGTTCCCTGAATCAGACGGTCTGAACTGGCAATATTCTGATGCTGATCTTGGGCAAATAAATGGTTGGCCACCAGTTGCGGTAATAAATCACCGACAGCAATTTGTTCAAACAGCTGTTCCTTGCTGGAAACATGGCGCCACTCCAAGAGGTTTTTCCAGTCGGCTTCAGTCAGATCGCGAATAGAACGATGAAACAGTTTCAGTGCGCGATTGAGTGCCTGTTGTCCGACCAGACGCTGTTCGTCTGGATCCTGATCGCGCAGAATATTCTGAATAGCACGACGAGCTTTCTGGGTATTAATAAAACTGAGCCAATCCGGATTCGGGGTGGCGAGGACATCAGTAATAATTTCTACCACCTGACCACTGACTAGAGGTGTTGAAAGGGGCTTGGTTTCATTATTAATTTTTGCACCCACCGCATGATTGCCTAGGAATAAACTCGCGGCATAAGCAAAGTCAACCGCCGTGGCGCCTTGTGGCAATTCATGTAAATGGCCGTGCGGGGTATAGACCCAGATTTTTTCTTGGTGCAGATAGTCCAGTAATTCACTAAAAGTGGTTTTGGCACATTCACCATCGACCAGGACATTCAGATTCTGCATCGAGGCCTGAATCGCAGAGCGGCAGGCCTGCGGGGCACTTTCACCGAGTACGACGCCAAAACGTGCTGCTTTACGCATCAGTTCGGTTTGAATGGTAAGCGACAGGGTCGTCTCTTCGCCTTTCAAGCGCATCATCAAGGACTGGTTGCCTCCCGGTAATGGACGGCGGATATGATCTTCATAACTCTGGATTTTAAAGCTTTGGGTCAGAATTTCTGCCAGTCGGTCACAGTCCGCGATGCTCTGTAAAATAATCTCAAAAGCATGGCTATGCGTCAGCTCTTGCAGGTCGATATCATTTTTGACGAAGTGGCGCAGTAGCTCAATATTGTTGTTTTTCTTTTTGATCCGGCCTTGAATGGCATGCTGTTGCAGCAGTTCAGTCAAGTTCTTTTCCCATTTGGCCTGATATTCACAGCGTTTCGGCTTGGTTTCCTGTAGTGCGGTCTGAACGTTATTGTACATATCCAGATCAAGATTCTGATAGCAGAGATGTTCCAGATTGTCGGCCATTTCATTCATGCCGACAATACGTGCCATTGGCACAAAAATTTCAAAGGTTTCGCGGGCAATACGCGCACGTTTGTCCGGACGCAGTGCATCCAAAGTGGTCATGTTGTGATAGCGGTCGGCCAGTTTCACAATAATGACACGTGGATCTTGTAGAGTCGCTTGCAGAATTTTCCGAAATGAAGCGGCTTTATTATATTCTTTATCGCTGGAATGACTCAGTTTGGTGACACCATCGACCAGCTCGGCCACAGTAAAACCAAAAATCTTGCTAATATCATCTTTGTTAAATTCGGTATCTTCAATCACATCGTGCAGCAGGGCCGCCATTAATGTTTCAGTGTCCAAACGCATATGCGCCAAAATACAGCTGACCGCAATCGGATGCAGAATATAAGGTTCACCACTTTTACGCACAATACCATCATGCGCCATGTCTGCATAATCACAGGCCGCAAGCACACGTTCGACATCGCTTTTACTTAAGTACGCATCGATAATGATCTCTAACTGCTGCTTGGCTTGAGTGACCTGTGGGCCTGGCATAAAACACCTTTTTAACTGAATTTTTTACAAATAAAACCTGAAAGCATTCTAGAAATGTGAATTTCCTGGCTTGATAGATTTTCGTGCTACAAAGCAGAAAACCAATACAAACTTGATAGCTAACCCTTATGTTATAACCGTTCTGGCATAAATATAAAAGTCACATAACAAAAAAAGCCTAGTTTAGAACTAGGCTTTTTCAGTGACGATCTCTTATTGGAAAGAAAAACCGTCTAAGTTTAGATTATTTGCAGAAAGTGCAAGGTCTAGACTTGATGTTTGATAGTCTTGATCACGTTGTTTCAAAATATCTTTTGAGACATGACCTGAAGCGATTTCACGTAAAGCAACAACAGTCGGTTTGTCATTGTCCCATTCTACAGTTGGTTCAATACCTTGACGTGCCAATTGACGCGCGCGCTTGCTTGCCACTAGTACAAGCTCAAAGCGGTTGTCTACATGGTCTAAACAATCTTCAACGGTGACGCGTGCCATAAGAATTCTCGTTTGAATAATAAATTTTAACAGACTGCACAGTATAAAAGGCTTTGTCTATAGACTCAAGGTTTAATCACTGTTCAGTTGGTGTGATGAGCTGCTGAATCAGTTTTTCATGACGGTTGGCCTGTTGCGACAAGGTCAAGCGGTTAGCGATAATGACCGCTTCCAGGTCATGCAGCGCCTTATTAAAGTCATCATTGATAATAATATAGTCAAAGTTGCTATATTGTTGCATATCTTCTACCGCGCAGCTGAGACGATGTTCGATCACATCCACCGTGTCGGTGCCGCGGTTAGACAGGCGTTCACGCAGGTCAAACTGGCTTGGTGGCAGAATAAAGATTTGTTTTGATTCAGGAAATAAGCGACGGACCTGCTGTGCACCCTGCCAGTCAATCTCGAGCAGGACATCATGACCTTTAGCCAGTTGTTCTTTTACAGTCGCTTGCGCAGTACCATAATAGTTACCAAAGACTTCAGCATATTCAATAAAGCCACCTTCATTGACCAGATTGAGAAAATCTTCTTTGGTAGAGAAGTGGTAATGCACACCATCGAGTTCGCCAGGTCGTTGACCGCGTGTCGTATGAGAAACAGAAACATGAAGATTGTTGACACGTTCAAGTAATGCTTTAACGAGGGATGTTTTGCCTGTTCCAGACGCAGCAGAAACGACAAACAAGAGACCCGACATGATATTTTTCCTGATATGATAAAATATCTTCTCTATTTTAGAGTAGAGCGGCTTTAAACTAAATAGTTGTCAGTCGATTGTTTACATTTATTTCAATTGAACCGCTAAAAATGGTGTGAGTATTGAGGATTCTATGGAAATTGTTTTAGCCAATCCGCGTGGTTTTTGTGCTGGTGTAGATCGTGCCATTGCGATCGTGAACCGTGCCCTAGAATGCTTTAACCCACCGATTTATGTGCGACATGAAGTGGTGCATAACAAATTTGTCGTCGATGATCTACATCAGCGTGGTGCAATTTTTGTCGATGAACTCGACGAAGTTCCTGACGATAATATCGTGATTTTTAGCGCACATGGTGTTTCCAAGGCGGTACAACAAGAAGCTGAACGTCGTGGTTTAAAGGTCTTTGATGCGACTTGTCCATTGGTGACTAAGGTACATATTGAGGTGACCAAATATGCCCGTGAAGGTGTAGAGGCCATCTTAATTGGTCATGAAGGTCACCCTGAAGTCGAAGGTACCATGGGGCAATATGAGAAAAAAAATGGCGGTGAGATTTATCTGGTTGAAGATGAAGAAGATGTCGCTGCTTTAACGGTACGCAATCCTGATAAAGTCGCTTTTGTCACGCAAACCACTTTATCAATTGACGATACAGCGAAAGTGATTGATGCTCTTCGCCAGAAATTTCCGCTGATTCAAGGTCCACGTAAAGATGATATTTGCTATGCCACGCAGAACCGTCAGGATGCAGTGCGTGATCTGGCTGAACGTTGTGATGTCGTACTTGTGGTAGGTTCTCCAAACTCTTCAAATTCAAACCGCCTACGTGAGCTGGCGGAACGTATGGGGAAAGCAGCTTACCTAGTTGATAATGCTGATGAGCTAAAACAGGAATGGTTTGCAGGAAATGCCCAGATTGGGGTAACAGCAGGCGCATCTGCACCGGAAATTTTAATTAAGCAGGTCATTCAGCGATTACAGGACTGGGGTGCCCAAGCACCACATGAGCTGGATGGGCGAGAAGAGAATATTACATTCAGCCTACCGAAAGAGTTACGTATTCCTGTAATCCAAGCCTAGACTGTTAACTGCTTAACATTATGTTTTTTATTTAAAAATAGACAGATAACCGTGAAATGACAGTTATCTGTTTTTTTATGCCTTTTATCTGTTCTGTGTGGTTTTTGTAATTTTAATAAGTAATAGTTTAAATGGGTAAATATGAGACCCATGGGGGGAGTATGTATAAAAGCCAAGGATTTACTTTAATTGAGTTAATGATCACGATTGCAGTGTTGGCGATTATTGCAATGATGGCAGCTCCTTCTTTTGGAAATGCTATAAAAAAACAACAGTTAAATAATACTGCTAAAGAGCTTGCATATTTATTCGGTCAAGCTCGTGCTCAATCTGCTGCACTGCGTAAACAGGTAACTATAAAATTTACCAGTGGCACTAATGATGCAACTACTTTTTATTGGACCTCTAAAGATAGTGATATAAGGCTTACCAGTGATACAACAGATGTGGTATTCCAGCCCATAGGCTTAGTCACTAAAAGAAACAAGCAAATTGATAATCCTAGCTTTAATCCACTTTTACCTGAAAATAACACTACTAATCCTAAGAAAATTGATCAAGTAGTTCCACTCGTTTTTACAGTATGCAGTACGAAATTGGCTACCTCAAAGGAAATCAGTATTTCTAGAACAGGCGTGATTGAAAAAATTGAAAATAAAGCAGGGGCATGTTGATGATCAAATCACAATATGGCGTTGGACTAATGGAAGTATTGGTAGCACTTTTTATTTTAGCTGTAGGAGTAGTCGGTTTCTCGGTATTGCAGCTCCGTGCACTTCAGGCGATGACGGAAGCAACTGACCGTACCATGGCAATGACAGTAGCTCGCGATTTGACCGATCGTATGCGCATTAATCGTTTAGCTTTAAATCATTATGTAACTGCTATCAACACCAAACAGTCAGAAACAGGCTGTTTAGGAAGTAGCTCTACCTATGTACCTGCATGTGATGGCCAAAAAATAGCCAAATATGATGCGACACAGATTTTAAGCAAGGCAGAAAGTTTGGGGCAGACGATTGTGATGAAGCAGTGTGAAGGAAGCAGTCGCACCTGTATTTATATTGCATGGGGAAAAACAGCCATTACAAAAGATGATATTTCTACATGTATGGCTAATGGAGTATATAAAGCTGGCGCACAATGCCTGGTAATGGAGGCGTATTAAGGATGAAACCACAATCTGGCTTTACACTTATCGAACTCATGATTTCCCTTGTGCTGGGATTACTTATTACAGCCGCAGCTATACAACTTTATATTACCGCTCAAAAAAATATGGCTATACAACAAGGCGCAGCTAATTTGCAGAATAGTGCCAGTTTTGGCCTGGAATATATGTTGCGCAATATACGTCTAGCGAATTTAAACTCAGGTAAACCGATTATGGATCCCTCGATACTACATGGGGGGATTGTCTTAGATAGGGCTAATCTTAGTACCAATTCAACGTTTAAGATCACTGGAGCTGATGCGAGTAATAACCTCATGACAGCAGGAAATATCGGACCTTCAAATTTACAGGGATTAAAAAGCGATCAACTGGTGATCCAGTATCGCAATACTATTAATAATAAATATGACTGTGAAGGTACTGAAATTGCTAGAAATGTATATGTAGTCGAACGTTATTTTTTAAGAGCAGATAGCAAGGTAAATAATGATCCAAATGCTGCTTTAGCATTAGCCTGTAAAGCTACCAGCTATTCTGGTGATAATGATCTTAAACTTGATAACTTAAATGGGAACGGTGAGGTCATTATTCCTCGAGTCGACCATTTACACATTTTATTAGGTGTCGCCAGTGACACTGTTGATGCTACCAAATCACCAGCAGTTGCAGGCCAGGATGGGGTACTGGATCGTTTTGGCTACATTAGTATTCCTAATTATTTAGCTTTGGCAACTAAACCTCAGATTGTATCTCTTCAATTAGGGATGCTGGTGCGTTCACCAGATAGTGTGGGGAATAATAGTGCTGTTGACCCAAATAAAAACTATCAAATTTTTGATATTAATAAGCCTTTAATTGCTGACAATAAAAATAATTTGTATATGAGGCAAGTAGTTACCCAAACAGTAGCACTGAGAAATGGATTTGGTATTCAGGAGAATCCTCAATGAAAGCTTTATCTATACAGCGAGGAGCTACTTTAATTGTAGTTCTGGTTATGCTCATCCTATTAACTTTAGTGGGAACCTGGGCAATCAGAGGAAGCTTAACCTCCTTAAATATTGCTACGAATACGCAGGCACAGGCCCTGCTTCAGCAAGCCTCTGATGCCATATTTTTTAGCTTGGAAAATCAGACTTCTGATGATTTTGCGCTAACCAATATGAGGATTGGGGATGGAATGCTGGCTTATGTATTAAGACCGGAAAATAAGGATAAAGAACTTGTATTCTGTATTCGTGGGGGGGATGCGAATACTCTGGAGGGGAGCCGGAATGCAAGTGCTGTCTATTGGGAAGGTAGTCAAATTAAAAATTCTCAACTGGGAAATATCGGCTTTTGCAAAATTTCTCGTAAATCAGACTTCATTAGTGGCCGTTCAGCAGTAATGACGCGAGTGGGCATTCGAGCGGATAGTTCTGGTCTGGATTGGGAACATTTATTGGAAGGAGATGATGCCCAGCTATCAAAAACTCAACAGATCCAGAAAGTGGCAGTCAACGTTATTTCTATTATTCCAAATTTAAGTGAAAGCTCTGCAACAGATATCCAAAACTGCTTATCCAATTACACAAGTTTTTATGATTCTTTGGCCGCCAATAAGACGGTAGCAGAGTGTTTAAAGGATCATAATGTGCCTTATAGCGATCAGGAAATGCAATACACCCTAAGACCTGTAAAAGGAACATCGTAAAGGAATGTTAATGATGAAATATATAAAAAAACAAGTGAATATGACACCATTTTTCCGAAAAACGATTGTCTCTAAATTTAAAGTAGCGGGAATCTCTACAGTATTAACTGCTTTATTATGTGCTGCGCTCCCTATGAGTTATGCAAGCGACATCGAAATTTATAAAGTGCCTGAAGATAGTGTGGGTAGTACGACTTTAATGCTGATGCTCGACTTGTCAGGCAGTATGGGGTATGGGGCAGGATACAGTAATACGTCCATGAGTATTCAGGATGATTATGGTGTATGTGTAGGATCAAGAAGTAGTGTAGTAGAAGATACAACAACAACCCCTCTTTATTCACGTTATTATTGTCCAGTTTCTGCTAGTGCAGCTAATTCTAAAGTCAAGGATTCAAAAACGGGTTGTGAAAAACAGACTAATGGTAGTTACCGATGCTATGACCGTTTGACCCGGTTAAAAGATGGATTAAGAGAAATTCTAGAGGGTACTCCCACAGTGCCTCGGGTAAGCGATAAAATCGTGTTAGGCCTCTCTACTTTTGCCGGAGATAATGGTTATATTCGTGTACCTGCACGTCCTTTGAGTGAAGTAATCCGTTCTTACCAGATAGCAGAAACTTATATTGATCAAGAAGAATATGAGGAAAGAGTTCAAACGGGGACGACGCAAGAAAAATATTATTATGACTTGCCACGGTGGACAAAATATTCGGAAACACGGCTAGAGAATCAAACTTGTATTTTTGGTTTCTGTTGGGGAGGATCTAATGTCAAAAGAACTTATTATCAAACCTGTACCTGGACTAATAATACCTGTTCATGGGGGACACGTACCGAAACGCGTCCTTCAGGATTTAGTGATAGTATTCCTACTACTACCTGTACAGCTGGTAACAACAATGACTGCGTAATTTTCTATGAGAAAAATAAGGAAGGTACACGTGAGGTACCGGTTTATGAAACAGTCATTAAAACTCGTCCTGTAGAAAAAGTCCGTTATGTCACTAAAGAGGTGACCCAGCGTGATCTGCTGTTAGAAACGATCAAAGATCTTAAGGCAAGTGGTGGTACCCCTACACCTTATGCCTATTCAGAAGCTGCAGCATATTTGATGGGGCAGGCTACAAGTAACAGTACTTACAGTGGTTTTAACCTATCAGTAGGAGATGCAAAAGATACGAGTAAAACACGTACTTATTCGGCACCTCAATCCATTAGCGGCCAAGTTAATAATCCAGAAAAAAGAGAATGCAGCGGTCAGGGGATTTATTTCTTGACTGATGGTGAACCGCAGCCTGGCGGTACAGCGATGGGCTGGGATGGTAAAAGCGGCACAGCCCATACTTTAATGTCAACGTCCTTGGGGAATAAAGGAACTCAATTTGATTGCTCTGTAAGTCCTTTGGGAAATCGTAGCGGTTACATGGACTCCAGAAATGGATGGGCATGTGTCGGTAAATATGCACAAGCTTTACTGGACCCTGCAAAAAATCCTGTCGGTTTGAAAATTAAAACTGCTGTCGTAGGGTTTGGTAGCGATTTTAGTGGGGATAGCAATCCTGATGTGCAAGATGCTAAAGATTGGGGAATACTGGGTGGCGGTGGCTGGAAAGCTGGTTCTAACTCTAAAGATATTTCAGACAGTATTAATAAGTTTGTTGAAGAATTGAATAAAGATATTCCATCTATGAGTACCGGATCATCAACGATTCCATTGGATGATTTGAATCCTGCAATTGTACAACCTTATTCTTACTTCCCTCAGTTCGAGCCAAAAGTGAATCCGGTAGACCGACAACAGATCTGGTTTGGTAATTTGAAAAAGTTCCATGTAGTAAATAATGGAGTTTATGCAAGTAAAACGCCTAGCGATTTAACTGTGGTGGTGAAAAAAAGTAAGTTGCAAGATTTAGCTGATATCTGGGCCAAAGCTGGGATTAGTTATCCAGAAAATGCACCAATATTTAAAAAAGGTGGAGCTTTAAGTCAGCTTCCTTTAGGTCTTGGTACTAATACAACGGGTAATACAGTAACTGCGAGAACTCTTTTAACTGACTATAGTTATGATGGAACTAAACCTGTAGCTGAGCAAGTTTCTCGTAATTTAGATCTAGTCAAAATTGATCATACTTATACAACCAATGCAAAGACTAAAACAGATGGTAATTATTCAAGAGCATTGATGAGCCTGCTTGGTTTTAATATTCCGAGTGATATTTCTACAAATGATCTGGATCTTTCTACCTATACAGCTACCGTAAGACAAATGGGAAGTGTTCTACATTCCCGACCTATCCTGATTACGCAGCAAGGTAAAGCGGTGGCCGTGAAAGACCCTAATACAGGTAAAGTTAGTATCGAAAGTGAAAATCGTGAAGACTATGTCCTGTTTGGTACTACTCAAGGTTTGGTGCACGTAGTAAATACAGAATCTGGTATAGAAAAGTTTTCTTTTGTGCCTAAAGAAATTATAGAAAACCAGTCAGAGACATTTAAAAATGAAGGTGGAAATCTGGCAGGGGGGAAAGATGCTCTGTATTACGGTATGGATGGTGAATGGACAGCACATACTGAGTATGTCAGTAAAAGTGATGGAACATTAACGGTAAAAGGTTCTTCTCGTACTGATTTGGATGGGAATACAGAAAATCTAAGTGGTAAGCAATGGGTATATGGCGGAATGCGAATGGGTGGACGTAGCTATTACGCCCTAGATCTGACCGATATTAATAGTCCAAAAATTAAATTCCATATTGATCCAAGCGCAGGCAAAGTATATTCGCAAAAAAATCCTGCCGGTAAGTCTTTTAGTGCATTAAGTAAAATGGGCCAGAGCTGGTCTAAACCAAGCCTTGGCTATATTAACTGGCAAGGCAAACGTAAACTCGTCATGATTGTCGGAGGAGGGTACGATGCGGGTGGAGTTGATGGAGATGGTTTGAAGGTCAATGGTATCCGTACGGGTTATGCTGGATATGAAATCTACAATTACAAACAGGAAAATGCCACTTCAACCAATAAAGAAATTGGTGCAGGCGTGTATATGTTTGATGCTGATACCGGGGATCTATTATGGAATGCAGACTCTAGTACTAATGATCACTTAAAATATAGTGTTGTAAGTCAGATTCGTACTGTAGACCGTAATAATGATGGAGTGATTGACCATTTATATTTTGGTGATCTTGCGGGACAAGCGTTTAGGGTGGATTTCAAGAATGATGGTGCGACGACATTTACTGCACAAGCTAACAGGATTTTAAATCTGCATCAAAATAATGGTACTAGTCCGCGTTTTTATACGATGCCAGCCTTCACGGCTCACTATAGCGCAGGTAGTAATGCTATTTATGGCGGAAATATTGTAGTCGCTACCTTTGTGTCTGGTAATCAGAGTTCGCCATTGGTAGGTACAGTAGATTCGGCACAGAAGAAAGATCCTCTAGGTTTACAATACGATGCTGCCTATGCGATCTATGATTATGATGCTTATCCAAGTACTGCTGAAGGACGTTATCCAACTTCAAATATGGAAGCAAGAACATTGGCTAGTAGCTCCGCTACCAGTCCAGCCCCTACCCAGCTGAGATATGTCAATAACGCTACGTCTTCAACTACAGTAAATAAAACTAGTGGGTGGGGAGGCTGGTATTATGTGTTTAATAAAAAGTTTGATGGTAGTGAAGCTGCAGCAAACATTATTAAAGGTCTAACTACTCCAATTGCTTTAGAGGGTAGTCTATATGTTACTCAATATGACGCATCTAATAATGGTACTACTTCAAGTTGTGGTGCTGGGGTAAAAGGGCATAGTTTTACACAGCGTTTATGTTTGCCAACAGGTGTATGTAAGCAGGATGCGAATTACACTTATAATTTAGGATCAGGCATTGTAAGTCCAAATGTGGGCAGTACAGATAATGATCCAAATAAACGGAGTCTGGTGGTACCTGATCCAAATGATGTTTGCTCAGGACCTAACTGTAGTCCATGTAAAGGTGCGGCATGTGGAGCAAATGGAAAGTTCCTGGAAACAGGCGGTTCCTTACGTTTTATTCCAAATCGTTGGTATGAAAAATATGCAGAATAATCATTGGACTATGCGTATGCCGCAACAAGGATTTACATTAATTGAATTAATGGTGGTGGTTGCAATTGTGGCTATTCTTGCCACCATTGCAATCCCGAGTTATCAGACTCATACCCGAAAGGCAATCGCTGGTCAGGCCCAGCAGGAAATACAAAAGCTAGCAGAGCAGTTGGAGCGTCATAAAGGTAAAAATTTCAGCTATTTAGGTTTTGATCCTAGCTATTTGTATAAAGATAATAGTGGAAATTTAATTGGTTATAGCACAACTAACGCGCAGCTAAACCTACCTTTAAATAGTACTGGAACTGCTGTCAAATATATTATTTCAATTCGAGATGGAACGGAGAGTGCCAAACTTTTAACCAATACTAATGCGCTCGGACAAAGATGGGCTATTAAAGCAGAAAGCCAAGATCCGAATAATTTTACCTTTCTTATGACGAGTACAGGAATCCAGTGTAAAAATCAGACTAGAGCAAATGTATCTTATACAGGGTGTGGCACAGGAGGGGTGAGCACATGGTAAGAAACCGGTTAGGATTTACTCTTATTGAACTGATGTTAGTGGTAGCGGTTATTGCTATTCTTGCAGCAGTAGCTCTTCCTTCTTATCAGGAGCATGTAAGAAAGACAAAGCGTACAGAGGTACAGGCCGAGTTAATTGACATAGCAAGTAGATTGCAACAATACAAGTCAACTAATTTTAACTATAAGATTAATGCAACAACTGCGATTGATTTAACTAAGTTAGGCTTTCCTTCAGCTACTCCTTTATCTCAAAATGGTTTGTATACACTTAATTTAAGTTTTAATACAGCAGCAACAAGCTGGGTGCTAAGTGCTGTACCTTCACCCACAGGAAGTCAGAAGAATGATGGGGTAAGTTGTTTGGATGATACTGGTCAACGTTACTGGTCAAAAGTAACAGCGACTGCCAGTGCCTGTGGTAGTGCTTTAGCAGTAAATTCAAACTGGGACGGTCGCTAAATTCAAAATTGTAGCCAACCCACTTTTAATCTTTCATTCAGGGCAAAGTTCAAGTAAAATACTGCCCTCTATGAAAGGGGTTTGAGCTGTATCGATGGTCGGTACAAGGATAATCCGTAAAAACTATAAGGTTCTATCATGGTTGTTATTCGTCTTGCACGCGGTGGTGCTAAAAAACGTCCGTTCTATCAAATCATTGTGACTGATAGCCGTAATGCACGTGACGGTCGTTTCATCGAACGTATCGGTTTCTTCAACCCTACAGCTCAAGGTAAAGCAGAGAAACTTCGTTTAGATGCTGAACGTTTTGCTCACTGGGTTTCTCAAGGTGCTCAACCTTCTGATCGTGTTGCTTCTTTAGCTGCTCAAGCTAAAAAAGCTGCAGTTGCTGCATAATTTTTATATAAATTAGGTAGTAGCTTGCCCATGACACCAACACAGAATGTTCCCGAAGATCGTATTCAGATTGGACAGTTGCGTTCAGCATATGGATTAAATGGGTGGCTCTGGGTCTATTCCAATACAGAACCTATGAGCAACATATTTGACTATCTGCCTTGGTACATTGAGACCAAAGCAGGTTGGCAAATTGTCGATGTAAAACGTTGGAAACCACATGGTAAAGGCCTGGTTGTTTCGCTGAAAGGTGTGAGTGATCGCACTGGTGCAGACGAACTGGTTGGCTCCAATGTCTGGATCTCTAAATCGCAACTGCCTCAAGCAGGTGTAGATGAGTACTATTGGTCTGATTTAAAAGGTCTAACTGTGTTAGGTCTGGACGATCAGGAACAAGAAGTCAATCTCGGTCAAATTTTTGAGCTGTTTGAAACAGGTGCTAACGATGTGATGGTGGTTCGCGCAACTGCCGACAGCATTGATGGCGAAGAGCGAATGATCCCATGGCATAAAGATGTGGTGCAACGCGTTGATCTTGAAGCTGGTCGTATCTACGTCAATTGGGGCGTAGACTACTAAGAATTTTTCGGAAATACGGGAGTCTGCGATGTTTTTTGCAGTCATTACGCTTTTTCCTGAAATGTTTGAAGCGATTACAGCCTATGGGATTAGCGGGCGCGCAGCAAAACGTGAGTTGATGCAAATTCATTGTATCAATCCTCGCGATTATGCGACGGGCAACTATAAACGGGTGGATGAACGTCCATTCGGTGGTGGTCCGGGTATGGTGATGATGGCTGAGCCATTAGCGAAAGCAATTCATCGTGCCAAAGAGCTTGCAACGCAAGCGGGTGCAGTTCAGGTTCCTGTGGTGTATATGTCACCGCAAGGACAGACCTTAAACGAAACTGCGGTACAGGATTTTGTCAAATATGACGGAATCATTGTACTGTGCGGACGTTATGAAGGCGTTGATGAGCGTTTGATCCAGCAATATGTTGATCAGGAATGGTCAATTGGAGATTACGTGTTGTCAGGTGGTGAACTTCCTGCGATGGTTTTATTGGACAGTATTATCCGGAGACTTCCGGGTGCCATGTCTGATGAACAATCACACGTGCAAGACTCATTTGTGGATGGTCTGCTAGATTGCCCACAATATACCAAGCCAGATCATTTTGAAGGTTTGGATGTGCCTGAGGTGTTAAAGTCCGGGCATCATGCCAATATTGAAAAATGGCGGTTTTTGCAGCGATATCAGCGTACACTTGAACGCCGCCCAGAGTTGGTGGAAAAAGTCGAACTGACCAAGCAGCAGAAAAAATGGCTGAAAGATTTGTAAGATATTGATGAGTAATCATTTCTGTCTTCAAGCAAGTACTTAAAATCATTTAAGTATTCTTTAATAGGCTCTTTATGGTTGAGATGGTCAACCATAAAGGGAAAGATAATCGGGTGTATGCGCTTTAGCCTCTATACCCAGCGATGATCAGACCTCTTCTGACTCGCACATATTGGAGATACCCCATGAGCGGTAAGCATCCTTTAGTTCAAGTAATTGAAAACGCACAATTGAAACAAAACATCCCTGCTTTTGCACCAGGTGATACAGTTATTGTTCAAGTTAAAGTAAAAGAAGGCGAACGTGAGCGTTTACAGGCGTTCGAAGGCGTTGTAATTGCTAAGAAAAACCGTGGTTTGAACTCTGCGTTCACAGTACGTAAAATTTCTAGCGGTGTTGGCGTTGAGCGTGTATTCCAAACTCACTCTCCAATCGTTGCTGGTATCGAAGTGAAACGTCGTGGTGACGTTCGTCGTGCTAAACTTTACTACCTACGTGAATTGTCTGGTAAAGCTGCACGTATTCGTGAAAAATTACCAGCTCGTAAAACTAAAGCTTAATTTTAAGCTTTATACGAGTGAAAAAATGCGCCTTTGGGCGCATTTTTTTATGTCTGGCTATTTTAATAAATCATAAACCTTGCAGTTTTAAACGGTTGGCATGCTGACGATAGGCAGCAACTGGATCAGGCGCAAAGGTACCTTTAATGCCAAACAACAAGTTGATTTCATCCAGATGATTCCATGGATAATCATCACGAATCGTTTTACCAAATTTGGCACTACATACCGAGACGATTCCATCATTCGCGCCAGCCTTACTCGCAGAAAGTAGATCCAAGGCTTTCATGGCGGCATCACTGACATCTAGGAGATTAGTCACGGGTTGATTGCCGGTCATTGAATACAGTGCAATGCCTTGGTCTGTATATTTGCCTTCACCACATGGGCTCAGCGAAAGCCCGAGTTTAAAGCGCTGGTTAAATTCGGCTGTGCCTTCAATTGAGGTGCTGTGTCCTGCTGCAAGGGCGTTGTGTGGGAAAGCTTGACCGTCTAAGCCTTGTGCCCACATGATGACGTTGCCAAAACTGCTGATCAGGGTATTAAGCAATTCAGATGTACCGGTTTGATTAGCAAGTCGCATAACATCAGAGGCGACAATCGTCCCTTGGTTGGCGCCGCCCACAGTCATCACTGAGGCTACATGTTGCGGCATCACCCCGGCTGCATAACGCACGCTATGTGCACCATGACTATGACCAATTAAATTCAATTTTTTTGCGCCGGTGATCGCCATGACTTCTTTCAGTTGCTCCACATATTGTTCACCTCTGATTTCGCTAGAATTGAAAGGTGAGATGCGGGTGGCAAAGGCAGTTGAACCATTACGGGCTAAATCAGGCAGAATTTGATACCAATAGTCCATGCCTAAGGCATCAAAACCAATGCGATTAAAGCCGACCATGCCATGTGCAAATACAATCGGGTAGCGTGTTTTGGCATAATTCGACACAACAAATCTGGATTCTGCTTGCTGCAAATTGGAAGCCTGCACATATTGGCCCGTAAATAACATACAGCATAAGGTTATAAAATGCGTTCTAATTTTCATAAAGTTCCATTTTGGCGGTTTAAAAATTAAAAAATCCCTGCACATTGTGATGACAGGGATGAGATTGAATTACAAGCCTTGCAGTTTTAAGCGGTTGGCATGCTGGCGATAAACATCGACTGGGTCTGGAGCAAAGATATTTTTTAACCCGAGTAACTGGTTCACTTCATCCAGATGGTTCCAGTTGTAGTTATCCCGAATGGTTTTACCGAATTTGGCACTACAGCGGGAGACCAGACCATCATTTTCCTTGCCGCCATCAATGAGTAGAGCTGTAACTGTCAAGGCTGAATCAGGATCGAGCGGATTGGTGACTTGACCTATACCGGTAAATGAATAATGACGAATATCACCGTCTTTTTCCTTACCTTCACCGCAGGCGGTGGTTGGCATACCGAGCGGATATTTCTGGTTGAATTGAGCGGATCCTGCCAGGGTCAGGCTGCGACCACCGGCCAGAGAATCATGCGGGAAACTGTTCGGATCCAACCCTTGTGCCCAGGTGATGGCCTTAGACACCAGGTTGATACCACCGACTAAAGGCCCTTGTATCGGTGTACCTTCTGCTTGCAGGATCAGGTCTCCAACCGGGGAGCCCTTATGCGGAGCACCGACAGAAGTCAGGGAAGCGACTATTCCATTCCCTGCACCTGCGACATAACGAATGGTCGGGCCGCCATGGGAATGACCGATCAGATTGACTTTCTTTGCACCGGTAATGGCCAGAATTTCATTTACCTGCTCTAAAAGTTGCTCACCCCGAATTTCCGATGAGTTAAAAGGCGAGACACGTGTTGCCCAGACATTACCGCCATTACGCGCCAGATCCGGTAAAATCTGATACCAGTAATCCAGTCCAAACTGGTCGGTACCGACCCGGATAAAGCCTGCCATACCATGTGCGAAGACCATTGGATATTGGGTCTTGGCATATTGTGAACTGGCTTTTGCTGTGACCTGACTGGCTTGGGTGGATGCCTGAGTGCTGAGGCATGTACCCGCCAGCAGCAGGCCGGTGATGAATGCTCCGAATTTCATTATATTTTCCTCACTTTTGTTGTTTTAACGGGATGATCCTCATCCGGTTGTCTAAAGTCCCCCTCTGCAGCAGGGACTCAGTTTCCTAAGTTTTTTTAATTAATAGAGATGATCTTATTCATAAAGATGAGTGATTTATAAGCCTTGTAGATTGAGCCGGTTGGCATGTTGGCGGTAAAGTGCAATCGGATCCTGCGCGAAAGGGCCCAAAATACCAAAAAACTGGTTTACTTCATCAAAATGATTGTGGGCATAATCCTGACGAATGATTTGGCCATAACGTCCGCTACACAGCGGCAGAGCACCATCATTGGCTTCTCCTTTCAAGAAACTGCTACCTAAAGTCACGACTGTAGACTCAATTACATCCAAGGAATTAGTTGCCTGCCGGTTGCCCATCCAGGAATAGTGGTAAATTCGATTTGGCGTGAGTTTGCTGCCCTGAGACTGACAGTCTTTGGGAATGGCAGAGGAGCCATATTTCATATTGAAAGCCTGAATCGCCTCTGGGTTCATAGCTTCCAGTGCTTCGATCATACTGACCGGATACTGGTTAGCTGTAACCAGATTCATGCTATGTCCCAGAATTGTACCGATGGCATGGATAAAGGGTGCAAGGAGGAGTGTCTGGCTGGCATTGACAAAAACTGGTGTGCCTTGCATAGCGCCCGCAATAGCGGTTAAGGAGGCAGCTTTATGTGGCGCAACGCCCTCGATATATTGAATCGTTGGGCCACCTTGGCTATGCCCAATCAGATTGACTTTCTTCTGACCAGTTAATGCCAGTACTTCATCAATTTGCATCAAGAGCTGTTCACCGCGGAGTTCATTGGACGCAACAGCAGACAATTCGGCAGAAAATACCCGTGCACCATGCCGGCTCAGGTCTTGGGGAATCTGATACCAGTAATCCAGACCGATGCTCTCCGTTCCAATCCGGTTAAAACCCAGACCAAAACCATGAACAAAGACCATCGGATATTTTGTCCTGGCATAACTTGAGAGGACAAAATTGCTTTTATATTGCTGTAATGCCGCGGCTTGCACAGGACCAGTTACTAGGGAAACCAGTAGCAAAAAGCTTAAGTAAGATATTATTTTTTTCATTGCAGCTTCCCGATCACGGATAGGTCAAATAAAAAATAATCAGAAAAAAGCCTATATCTCAGCTGAAATATAGGCACTCTGGGGTTATAAACCTTCTAATTTGAGCCGGTTGGCATGCTGGCGATAGAGGGCGACCGGATCGGGTGCAAACATCCCCTTCAGACCAAACATCATGTTGGCCAGGTCAGTATGATTGAGTTTGTACTGGTCATGAATCACCTTGCCCATGAACGCACTACAACGTGACACCATGCCGTCATTGTCTTTACTGCCATAAGATAAAGGGCCGAGCTGCATCAGGATCGTGTCAATATCCAGTGCATTGGTGGCTTGAGCCACACCCGTCCATGAATAATAATGGATGCCTTTACTATCTTTCTGCTTTAAATTTTTATTGCAGTTTTCTGTGGATGCCAATACACCATCTTTGACCACCTGCTGCGCCACTGTGGCATTAAAAGTATTTGAGCCGGTCTGGGTCAGGGATTTCATGGAAGCATCAAAATCAATTTCCAGTTCAGGTTTAAACTGGCCCAGTGCAATCAATGGACCAATAATATAATCACCTAAAATGTTAAAGGCAGTACGGGTCAGGCGATTATTTTGAATATCATCTGCCACTTTGGAGCCATGGTAGGTTCCTGCAACGCCAGTGATAGACGAAATATACTGCGGCTGGGTCGCTGCGACATACAGTACTGTCGGTCCGCCATGAGAGTGACCAATCAAATTCAGTTTTTGCTTGCCGGTAATTGCCAGAACCTCTTCAACCTGTTGAACCAGTTGTTCACCGCGATGCGCCGTTGTATTTGCCAGAGACAATTGTGCCGCAAAGACGGTAGAGCCATTACGTGCCATATCTGGCAGAATCTGATACCAGTAATCCAGCCCGATACTATCGGTGCCAATGCGTGACCAGCCTAGCCAGCCATGCACCATCAAGATCGGATATTTGGTCTTGGCATAGTCAGACCGGGTCTTTTCGATGACTTGTGTTGCACTCGCTGCAGCCTGAGTATGTGCAGAAAAACTGAATCCCAGAGTTGTCGCTAAAGCCACAGTCAGTAACTGGGCTATCTTGCTGAAAGTATGCATAGCTGTCCCTTTTTAATTTTATCGTTATTCAAGCAATCATTGCTTTTTGTAGAGTGTTGCAAACCACAAAATCAGACGATGAAAATACAGGTCCGGCTTTCAGTGGCTAAGCAAATTTTCTTTTTAAAAGGGGTATTTTTTCATTTCAAAGCGTTTAAACCATGTCATTTGGGGACATGCAGGACGGGAGGGGTTTACATTGTAAATATATGTTTTATCTACACATGTATTTAAATAAAAAGTCTTTGAAATAATTAAAATTTGTCTAAGTTATTTTGTGTAAATACGAAATATTTTGAAACAACTATAAAAGATCATTTTGAGAAAAAATATAAAGTTAGCAAAAGGGCATTTATAAAAAAGCCATCAACAGGTGATGGCTTTTGGGCTTAGTCAGCAAAGGGCAGCTTGGCTCCCTGATCATGAACCTGTTCAAAGGTTTCTACCCGGAGTTGTTCTTGCGGTGTATTAAAATGTTTACTGCGAAGCTGGGCAATGGCTTGCTGTTTGGCGGTATCTGACATGCCGGACTGGGTAATCTGATCCCGTTCATCTAAATAGCCCGTCACCCGGTTTTTCCAGTCGCTGCGTTGTACATCCAGTTGTTCCAGACGCTGTGTGGCTTCAGGGCCGACTAGATTAATCCGCATCTGCCGGATTTCATCGCTGGAACCGCCACGAGCCTTAATATTAGCGGTTAGTTTGCGCAGATCTTCCAGTTTATTCAGTTGTTCCAGATTTTCCTGCCAGTCCTGTGGGAGCTGTTGAAACAGTGCTTTGAGCTTTTGGGCTTTTTCAGTCTCAGTCAAGCTTTTGTCTGCCAATACGCTCATCCGGTCCAGGGTATATTCATGATAGGCATCTTCTGTGCCAAACAAGCCTTCAATTTCATACTTGGAAAAGTACTGCTGGCGCAAATTCTGGGTACTGTTATAGATGCTACGATAATAGGCAGGATCTTCCTGATTCAGCCCAGTCGGTGCAGTGAGCTGGCCCAAACCCTGACGATACTGGATATAACGATCCCATAAATCCAGAATTTGCGAGAGTGCTGGTTCTTTATGATTCTGGCGAATATAGGCTTTAAAATCCTGCTGGATCTGCTGCAGATTTTTTTCGCCAAACTGAGTAATAAAATATTCAAAACAGTTGCGGGTCTGTTCATTCACGATCAGACGGTTGCTGGCATCTAACTGCATCTGACAATTAATTTCGGTATCTTGCTGGCTGGCACTGGGGAAGGCTGCATTGGCAGGGCCATTGACCAAGAGTGCGGTTTGCTCTGCCTGAGTTTCAGTAAAAGGTGTTTTTGTCCCGGTATCCGCCTGGTTATTTTCTTTTGGAGACAGCCATAAGATCAGCGTGAGAATGCACAGCACCAGCAACGCCAGAATGATCCATATTTTATATTTCTGCATATCCTATGCACCTATTTTCTCGTTGTTTCATTATTTTTAGATGTTCAAGCTTTTAGATATTAAAGCCGGCTCAATATGCCATAAAAATCATTAGAGACTATAGAAAAGTTGTAAATCATCTCGCAGGGTTTTACCATGGCGCCAATTTATAAAATGTCTGATTTTTTGCCATGAAAGCATCATCTCCTAAAATTCAGCGTCGTCATCTTAGTGGTGTCTTCCTGCTTAATAAGCCTTTGGGTATCAGCTCTAATGCCGCATTGCAAAGAGTCCGCTGGTTGTACCGTGCACAAAAAGCCGGCCATACCGGTGCGCTGGATCCGCTGGCATCCGGTTTATTGCCCGTGTGTTTGGGGGAGGCGACCAAGTTTTCGCATTATTTATTAGATTCGGTCAAGCGTTATCAGACGACCGTATTTTTGGGGCATAGTACCACCACGGGCGATGTCGAAGGTGAGGTGCTTCTGGAAAAAGCGGTTCCTGAACTCTCGGAAGCCTTGATTCAGGACACATTGGCACAGTTTATCGGGGATATCCAGCAAGTGCCGCCGATGTATTCTGCCTTGAAAAAAGAAGGCCGTCCTTTATACGAACTGGCGCGCAAAGGTATCGAGATTGAACGTGAAGCGCGTCCAATTACGATTTTAGCGATTGAGTTTTTGTCCTTTACGGAGAACAGTATCACGCTGGATATTACCTGTTCTAAAGGCACTTATATCCGGGTTTTGGGGGAAGATATTGCCAAAGCGCTGGGAACTTATGGCCATCTGACTTATCTGCACCGCATCAAAACCGGCCATTTTGATTTGATTCCGAGTTATACCATTGAATATCTGGAGAGCCTGAGCGAAGCAGAGCGTGATGCACTGTTGTTGCCAGCCTATGCACCGGTTGATCATTTTCCAAAAGTGCAGGTACCCGAAGGTCGTGCAGAATATTTTAGCCGCGGCATGGAAAGCAATATCGAACATGAAGCAGCTGAACAGGTGCTGGTTTTTGATGGCGATAAATGTCTGGGGCTGGCAGAAATTACTGATAAAAAACGTCTGGTACCCAAACGCGTCCTGAACCTCTAGTCGAGTCAATATATGGAAATTGAGATCATCATCAGTCTGGTTGTCTTTGCATTTTTTGCAGGGGCGATTGATGCTGCCGTGGGCGGTGGTGGTCTGATCCAGATCCCAGCAATTATGGGGAGTTTACCGCATTTACAGCCTGCTACGGTCTTTGGCACCAATAAACTCGCGTCCATTTGTGGCACCGCTTCTGCGGCATTTTCCTACCTGCGTCAGGTAAAACTGCCCTGGTTGCTCTTGGGCGTGATTGCACTGTGCAGTTTTGTCAGTTCTTTTATTGGTGCAGCCAGCGTTACGCTAATTCCAGTCGAGATCCTTAAGCCTTTTGTGCTGGTCATGTTGATCGTGATCGCAATCTATACCTTAATGAAAAAACAGTTTGGCCAAGTGCATACCGAACAAAAACTGAATCGGAAAATGCTGATTCTGGCCGCTTTGGGCAGTCTGGCGATAGGCTTTTATGATGGTATCTTTGGTCCGGGCACCGGTAGTTTCTTTATTTTCTTTTTTATTCGCTATTTAAGCGTCGATTTCCTGCATGCATCGGCCTTATCGAAAATTGCCAATTTCACCACCAACCTGGCCGCATTAAGCTTTTTTATTCCCAGTGGCAATGTGCTGTTTATGGTCGGGACAATGATGGCGGTAGCCAATATTTGTGGTTCCTTGGTCGGGGTGCGTTTGGCATTTAAATATGGCAGTGGCTTTATCCGGATTTTATTCCTGATTCTGGTCAGTCTGCTAATTTGCCGGATGGCATACCAGATGTTTTTTTGATCTAAACCCGATGTAAATCATTCTCGATATTAAAATTTCTTAACAAATCACTGTATAAACTGCGTCTGAACCTGTTCTGAAAATCTTCTAGAATCAATGATATGAAAAATAAAACAATCGGAGAAATATCGGAATGACGACTATTTTTGAAGCATTAAGAGAGAGTCATGAGATTCAGCGTGATCTTGCAGAAAAACTATTACAGACTTCCGGGGATACACCAGAACGCCGCGAGCTGTTCAAGCAACTGAAAAATGAATTGTTTGCCCATGAAGCTGCGGAAGACCGTTATTTTTATATTCCCTTGATGATGACCGATTCGGGCCTGAATATTACCCGCCATGCCTTGGCCGAACATCATGAAATGGACGAAATGATCGAGGAATTAACTGCAACTGAATTGAGTAATCCGGGCTGGATTGCCATGGCCAAAAAACTTTCCGAAAAGGTGCATCATCACTTAAAAGAAGAGGAACATGGTTTCTTCCAGCAGGCCGGTAAAATTCTGGGTGAAGAGCAGAAGACCGCTTTAGCAGTGCAGTACAAGAATGAATACCAGCGTTATAAAGACATGAAAAAAGATATGCTGGTACAAAACTAAACATCGAAAAGATGACATTTGATTAGCTACTTTTCCATAACTTATAACTCAAATTAGATGTTTGAGTTAATCGTTATGCATGTTTAGCTTAAGAAGATGATTGTACAGCCTCATTTCTTAAAAATTTAAATGCTTTTGTGTAGGCAATCTCCCTACTTTGGAAAGACCCAAAGTAGGCAAAAGTCTTTTGTTACCCATACACGACATCCTGTCGTGATGGGTAACATGTGGCATCCTTGCCACACTCGCGTATCAAAAATCTCTTTATTGCAACTAGGGCATCTGATCATCTTTTTATCTGGAGATATGGAATTTTTATCCATTCATCTATTTTTTTTAGTTATATCAAAGGGATAAAGTGAAGAGATTAATGATGAGATATATTTAGTTGTTCAAATTCCAATAAGCCTTTTAGGTATTCTTTTCTCCCGATCCTTGACGGGCGGCACGTACAGTCACGCCGACTGATGCCAGCATGATACAGATCAGTGCCACGGTCTGAAGAAGCGTAATTTTTTCGCCTAATAGTACAAAACCGGCCAGTGCAGCCAAAGCCGGAGACAGGCTGGACAGGGTACCATAGCTGGTTTTATTCAAATGCTGAAGTGCCTTTAAATCCAGAGCATAAGGAATGGCTGTTGCCAGTACAGCAATGCTAATTGCCTTGCCCCAATGTTGCGTATCAATCAATGCGGGCGTGTTGTTGTAGAGACCGATAGGTAGCAGACACAAAGCCGAGATACTGATGGCAATGGTCAGTGCATGCATGCCGATATTCTGCTGAACCACGCGTTGCCCGAAGAAAATATACAGTGCCCAACATAACCCCGCACCTAAAGCACAGGCGGCGCCCACCAGGTCGAAATTACTGCTATTAGCCTGTCCCCATGGCACCATCAGTGCGATGCCTAAAATGGCCATTAATACCCAAATATAGTCACTACGATGTTTGATCGAAAGCAGGGCCAGACCTAAAGGACCAATAAACTCCAGACCGACTGCAATTCCCTGCGGTAATCTTCCCAGAGACAGATAGAATAAAATATTCATGACCCCTAAAGCAGCGCTATAGCAGAGCAAATCCCGCCATTTCAAAAAAGGCAAACGGGAAATAATTTTCCAGGAACGGAACATTACCCCAACAATAATTGCTGCAAAGCACAGCCTTAAAATGGTCACAGTGACCGGATCCAGCACACTAAACAGCTGTTTGGCAAAAGATGCACTGATCTGGTAGGAGGTCATGGATAAGACCATGAACAATACGGCAAGGAGTTGGGCGTTTGGCATGGAAGCAGCTTCTACCCAGAGCGGGTGAAAATGAGAAATAGGGGGAAATGAAATTATAGCAAACTGGTTAATTTTTAATGAGTAGGGCAAGGAAATATTTTCCCGAGGTGAACTTAAATTTTGATTCAATCAAGTTAAGTTTTGGCCCGATCAAATATCTAAAGATTTTAAATTTAAAGTTAATCTTCTATGTAATTGCGGTTACAAATTAATCAATTTTTAAATTGATCTTGTTTTTATATTTATTAAAATATCTTAGACCTCGTGATTCGGGTTAGTTTTAAAATAACAATGAAAACATCTTAGATCCCCTGTTTCGGGACAGAATTAAAATAACAATATCAAATAATTAAGGTAGATAATAATGAAATTAAGAATACTCTCTTGCGCCATTTTGAGCTGCATGCTGGCAGCATGTGGTGGTGGCTCCGACAGTTCTGATAATAATGAACCAGTCACTAGTCAACCTGCACCGACCAATCCTGGAACCCCGGGTGATGGAGCATCAGATACCATTTCTGAATTCTATAACTATCAATTCAACTTACCGAATATTGATGGATTAGAGATGGAATCGCAAAAACTTCTATTAGCCAGTCATAAAAATAAAATTACTGACGGCATATTATATGCGGATGATAACAGCGCTGTTGATACTGAATACGCTCTTGAAGAAGATATGATCTTCTCAACTTATGTCACAACAAAAGGGGTGTTCCCTGCAGATCGCACCCGTACAGCATTAGGCTATAAGCTGGAAAAAATATTAGAAAATACGACGACTCAATTTAAGAGTCGTCCTGTGACGATACCAGAGAACAATATTAGCAATCATCGACACATAGCATGGTATGACCTGTCTGGTAAAGCATTAACTGAACGTACTAATATTGCTGTGGTGAAAATGTATGATGATCCTGCGACCAGAGTGTTCTTTAACAGTGATAATACGACAGCTGAGCGTAAGTACTATAATGAGTTTGCAACCAGTTTCGTCGATTTGCAGAAGGCCCGCAAATTCCCGAATGGATCTAAATGTTTCCGTCTTCTGGCTGAACATCCTGAAGAAGAATATATTGAATTTGATCCGGAAGTAAAAACTGGCTTTAGCACACTTGCTGAATGGCAGGCACAAGCGTCTGTCCAAGAAATGGCAAAAACGATTCTAGATGGCACGATGGCTAACTTGAAATATAAAAAGGCAGAATATAAAGACGATGCTATGCAATATTACAAATATTTCGGTGCGATCGAATATCAAGGCGGAATTTATTCAGTTGATTTCTCGGAACATGGGGAACATATTGATCACGACGACTATATTGCTCAATCAAGACAGGCTGCCTTGGATGACTTGAATAAACAAGAAGGTGTAACTTCTTTAATGATCAAATGGACAGAATACAATTATGATCAGCTTGCCTCTGGATGTGATGGCTATAATGTGACAGCAGCGACTGCATTAAATACTGCGATTAAAGACGCAACACCACGTTAAAATTCGAAAATAAGTGATCTTAAATAAAGGCGCTCTAGCGCCTTTATTTTTACTCAAGATTTTTGTCTTTGGGTCGTCACCGTACAGCCTACCGAAGCACTGATAATCGTGGCCAATGCCAGCCACTGTGTCCACAACAAGGTTTCACCCAGAAACAATAGGCCTGAGAGTGCGGCAATAACGGGTTCCAAACTCATCAAGGTGCCGAAACTCAGTGCGCTTAAATTACGCAGGGCAATCATTTCCAGTGTGAAAGGCAGGGCACTGGCCAGTACTGCCAAAGCCACAAAATACAGCAAACTCATCGGTTCAAAAGTATGTGCCGGCATGCCTGCAAAGAGCGAAATCGGCATCAAAACCAGCATACCGACAAACATGCCCAAGCATACAGTATGATTGCCAGAAATGCCTGAAGGTCTTTGGCCGGCAACGATATATAAGGCCCAGCAGGCACCGGCACCCAAGGCAAATGCAATCCCGATCGGGTCAAGTGGCTGGGCAGCCTGATCAAAAGGAAATAGCAGAACCAGGCCCAGAATCGCCAGTCCGACCCAGACAAAGTCGAATTTTTGCCGTGCATAAAACAGGGCAACACTTAAGGGGCCAATGAATTCAAAAGAGACGGCAATTCCCAGCGGTAGGCGATCAATCGATAGGTAAAACAAGAGGTTCATGCCGGCCAGAGCAAGGCCATAACTGATAATGGCCGGCCATTTGATCTGTCTGAAATGGATTTGCCAAATTTTAAAAATCAGTGCCAAAATCACAGCGCCCAAAAGCAGACGCATTGCGGAAACAGTCAGGATCGGAAACTGACCGAACAGATATTTGGCAAAGGAACCACTGCTTTGCATACTGATCATGGCGATCAGCAAAATCAGCGGCGCTTGCACGATGGGTGCAATTTTAAAATTCAGCATGACTAAATAGGTTTCGATTGCTCGAATAACGGAAGAGCAGCATAAGCTGAAAAAGTTTTAAAATAAAAACCTTAAAAAACAAAAAACCACAGCCCGAGAGCTGTGGTTTTTCTACTATATTGAATTAGAACAATACGCGTGCGCGGATTGTACCTTCAACATTCGAAAGCATATCGAGTGCTTCATGAGATGCAGCAGCATCGACATCCATTACCAGGTAACCGACATCACCTTTAGTCATCAGTGACTGACCAGAGATGTTGATGCCTTGTTCAGCAAACAGGTTGTTGATTTTAGACAACACGCCCGGAATATTTTGATGGATGTGCAGTAAACGGTGTTTGCCTTCAGTCAATGGCAATGCGATTTCTGGGAAATTCACCGCAGATAAAGTCATACCTTTGTCAGAATAAGCTACAAATTTCTCAGCGACTTCCAGACCGATGTTCGCTTGCGCTTCCATGGTCGAACCACCCACGTGCGGAGTCAGGATCACGTTTGGCAGGTTACGCAGTGGAGAAACAAATTCTTCACCGTTCGCTTTAGGTTCTTTCGGGAATACGTCAACCGCAGCACCAGCAATGTGACCAGATTTGATCGCATCTGCCAGGTCTTCGATCACGACACAGGTACCACGTGCCGCATTGATGAAGATCGAACCTTCTTTCATTTGCGCGAACTGATCTTTGGTCATGAAGTTACGTGTAGACGGAACATCAGGAACGTGTAGGGAAACCACATCGGCATTTGCCAACAGTTCGCCCAAGCTACCAACTTGACGTGCATTACCTAAAGGCAATTTAGTCACTGTATCGAAGTAGATCACTTTCATACCCATGCTTTCAGCAAGTACAGAAAGTTGTGAACCAATTGAACCGTAACCTACGATACCTAAAGTTTTACCACGTGTTTCGAACGAACCAACCGCAGATTTGTTCCAGCCGCCTGTGTGTGTGTCTGCTGATTTTTCAGGTACACGACGTAGAAGAAGAATTGCTTCAGCAAGTACAAGTTCAGCCACTGAACGCGTATTTGAGTAAGGTGCGTTAAAGACTGGAATACCGCGACGCATTGCAGCGTCCAGGTTCACCTGGTTGGTACCAATACAGAAACAACCGACAGCAATCAGTTTGTTCGCAGCTTCAAAGACTTCTTCAGTCAATTGAGTACGGGAACGAATACCGATGAAGTGAGCATCTTTGATCGCTTCTTTCAACGCTTCACCCTCAAGCGCAGTTTTACGATAATCGATGTTGGTATATCCAGCAGCATTTAGAGTGTCGATTGCATTCTGGTGAACGCCTTCTAACAACAAGAAACGGATTTTATCTTTAGGTAGAGATAGATGTTGGCTCATTACGGCTCCGCTACAAAGGCCAAATTTAGTCGCGGTATAATAGCACAGGAAAAGCGCACTTATACATTTCCTTGATGACGCTCACATCAGCTATTCTGGCAAGATATATTGATAATAATGATCATGGTGTTTGATTTAAATCTGCATTTTCAAAGGTATATTATCAAAATTGTCATTTTTCGAGGGAAACGCTAAAAAATAGCTTATAATATTGCGCCATGCTTTTAAAGCAGCGTGATCCGGTGCTTTAATAATCATGTTTCGCCTGATTTGTATCCATGTTTTTATGCGTAAAAAATGTGCAAATGAACCAGCGAAGTCTCTCTTGTTTAAATCATGCTAGGTCTGTAAACGATGAATGCTCCAGTCGCTTTAACCCCTGAGTTATTGACCCAATTGACTGCAATTGTGGGTGAAAACCGTATTAAAACCGATACGGACAGCCTCCAGAATTGGGGTCGCGATCATACGAAGCACTTTGATCCAAACCCGTCAGTCGTCGTTTTTCCATCATCCACTGAGCAAGTTCAAGACATCGTTAAATTGGCGAACCAATTTAACGTTGCAGTGACTCCATCGGGTGGTCGTACCGGTCTTTCTGCAGGTGCAGTCGCAGCCAATGGCGAGATCGTGGTCAGCATGGACAAGATGAACCAGATTCTGGAGTTTTTCCCGGCAGATCGTATGGTGCGCGTACAGGCAGGTGTGGTGACTGAACAGTTACAGAACTATGCTGAAGAGCAGGGCATGTATTACCCAGTTGACTTTGCTTCGGCAGGTTCATCGCAAATTGGCGGTAACATCGGGACCAATGCTGGCGGCATTAAAGTGATTAAATACGGCATGACCCGTAACTGGGTGCTTGGCCTGACGGTTGTGACGGGTAAGGGCGATGTATTGCGCCTGAACAAAGGCATGATCAAGAATGCAACCGGTTATGCGCTTCAGCATTTATTTATCGGTGGTGAAGGCACGCTGGGTCTGGTGACGGAAGCAGAAATCAAGCTTGAACGTCAACCGCAAGACCTGCAAGTGATGGTACTGGGTGTACCTGACTTTGATGCGATCATGCCGTTATTGCATGCCTTCCAGGCGAAAATTGATTTAACCGCGTTCGAGTTCTTTGGTGAACTGGCGATGCAAAAAGTCTTGGCCAATGGTCATGTACAGCGTCCATTTGAAACTGAATGTCCCTTCTATGTGTTGCTTGAGTTTGAAGCGCTGTTTGAACCGATTATGGACAAGGCGATGGAAATCTTCGAGCATTGCATGGAACAAGGTTGGGTGCTGGACGGCGTAATGAGCCAAAGCCTTGATCAAGTAGAAAGTTTATGGCGTTTACGTGAAGATATTTCTGAATCTATCGCGCCGTTTATTCCATATAAAAATGACATCTCAGTTCTGATCACGCACGTTCCTGCATTCATTAAAGAAATTGATGCGATTGTTTCAACGAATTACCCAGACTTTGAAATCTGCTGGTTCGGTCATATCGGTGACGGTAACCTGCATTTGAATATCCTGAAACCTGAAAACTTAAGCAAAGACGAATTCTTTGCCAAATGTCAGGTAGTGAATAAGTATGTCTTTGATACCGTGAAAAAATATGACGGTTCAATTTCTGCGGAACATGGCGTGGGCATGACCAAGAAGCCATATCTTGAATATTCGCGTTCTGCGGAAGAAATCGAATATATGAAAGCTCTGAAAAAAGTGTTTGATCCAAATGGCATCATGAATCCGGGTAAACTTTTCGATCTTTAATCGGTCGGAATTGAAAAAAGCGCATCGAAAGGTGCGCTTTTTTATTGCTGTGTAAAGACAGTTACAGAGTCTAAATGGTTTTGTACTAAGAAGCTCGGCATGATAGGTTGGAATAAGAATGACGATAAAGGGTTAAATAATATGTTCCGGATATTGGCAGTCGCAACTCTCGCTTTTGGTATATTGGGTTCAGGCTGTGCAACTGCTCAACAGGTCATTGCAAAGGTACAGTCATCTTCGGATACGCCTTTGGAACAGGTTTTACAATTAAGACCGGACTTGCGTAAGGAACTGGCAACAGTTGAGTTGCGCCAGTTCTTTGACAAGGTAGAGTCGCCCACAATTGGACAGGTCAAAGTCACTGAAACTGGGTTAATGGATGATTCGGTACGTTCAGTACAGACCATTTATTATTTTAAACGGGAAGATAACAGCTGGATGCTGGAAAATACCGAGAAGTTGTATCGTTGTGCACGAGGTTCAAATACCAAGACTTTCCAGAAAGCAGTCTGTCCATAATAGTGTTTGATCTTTAGACAGATTTTGGTTAAAAGCGTATCTAGAGGATGCGCTTTTTTATTTGGAAGATTATCTCTACGATCAGTTATATTTATTCAGAGCGTTTGAATATCTCATCTGCTAAAATTATTTCTTTCTATTTTAGACAAAGTTCAGTCTGTTAAAACGGGCAGACTGACAATAAAAACTCCCATGCAAAATATCCACACCCAAAAACTGACCCGTGCCACACTTATGTTCCCGCTGGCACTGGTCCTGTTTGAATTCTCAGTCTATATATGTAATGACCTGATTCAGCCGGCCATGCTGGCGATTACCCGTGATTTTGGCGTAAGTAGTTCATGGGCACCATCGTCAATGTCCTTTTTCCTGTTGGGTGGGGCATTTGTCGCAGCGATTCTGGGACCTTTGTCCGATCGTCTTGGACGTAAAATGGTACTGCTGGGTGGTGTGGCATTTTTCACGATTAGCTGTCTGGCTATTTTATTAACACCCAATATCGAAAGTTTCTTATTCCTGCGCTTTTTACAGGGCTTTGGCCTGTCCTTTATTACCGCCGTTGGTTATGCCGCCATTCAGGAAAGCTTTGAAGAACGTGATGCCATCAAAGTCATGGCACTGATGGCCAATGTGTCTTTGCTGGCACCCTTGCTAGGACCAGTGCTGGGTGCCTTTATGATTGATCATATCTCCTGGCATTGGGGTTTTATCGGGATTGCATTTCTGTCATTTCTGAGCTGGTTCGGCCTAAAAGCCAAAATGCCAAATCTGAAAGTCAGTATTCCCAGACAGCCGGTCAGCTATATTCTGGATGACTTTAAACAGGTTGTAAAAAATAAGCGCTTTGTGATTATGACTGTAGCCTTGCCTTTGGTGAGTCTGCCTTTGATGTTATGGATTGCATTGTCACCAGTGATTCTGGTCGAGCAATTTGGATTCAGTAGTGTGCAATATGGTCTGGCGCAGTTTCCGGTCTTGGGCGGTCTGATTGCAGGTAATCTGATTCTGCTGAAAATTATTGATAAAATGCCGCTGGGTAAAACCGTATTGTTGGGGCTGCCACTGATGCTGTTTGGTACGGGTTTGTTAATGCTCGGCTTATTGATTCCAGAATATTTTATTCATTGTCTGATTATCGGCACTACTTGTATCAGTCTAGGTGAGGGCGTAAGTTTCTCGGTATTATATCGTTTTGCACTGATGTCTTCAGAAGTGTCCAAAGGCACAGTGGCCGCGACGGTTTCTATTATCCTGATGCTCAGCTTTTTTGTGGTGATTGAAGCAGTACGGATGGCGTATGAGGCCTATGACATTTGGGCTTATTGCAGTGCATCTTTTATCTTGATTGTACTGTGGTTTACTTTGCCACGCATGCAACTCAAACAGTTAATGCTGGAAAGACAAGAGCGTGGGGAATTTTGATTCCTTATTAAGGGAAATTATAAATTATTGAAATCATATGTTCAGTATTGAATTTCCCTCTCCTTTTAGGAGAGGGCTAGGGTGAGGTTAAGTATTTAATAAGTTCACTCTCTCTAACTCTCTCCCAAAGGGAGAGAGAATTTTCTTTTGACTGATCTAATTATATTAGGATTCTACAATTAAGCTTCAGCGGGCTGTTCCAGCTTCTTTAGTTTCATATCAAACAGGAATGGACCGAAAGGCAGAATCGAAGCGATTAAACCCATCACAAACATGCTGAGAGACCATTTCTGTTTTTCACATACCGCGAATAACACCACCAGAAACAGCACAAACAGTACGCCATGACCCATGCCGACATATTTCACTAAAATCGGATTATCCATCATATATTTCACTGGCATCGCGATAAATAACAGCAGCAGGAATGAAATCCCTTCAAGCAAACCGACCAGACGCAAAGTTTTGATGTTCATAATACATATTGATTTAACCGAATTAGTTTTGAGTGTACCGAATATCACCTGAATATTGAATCTTAATAATAAAAATATATTCAATATTTTTAATAAGTTATAACCAAGTGAGGCAGTTGGTTATTTAATCTCGGCACCTAGTAATTCATGACGTAATTTTAGTAATTCCGCTAAGGTTTCCAGCAATAAACTGATCTGTTTCAGTACCAAAAGCAGATGTGCTGACTGGTTTTCCTGGGTACTTAAGCGTTGAATTTCTGCCAGTTTATGATCGATGTCGTAGGTAGCTAAAGGCTGTTGTTGCAGCAATACCCCAGTTAAGGTTTGCTGACACCAGCGCATTAAAACCAGAATTTGTGCATCAGTAACCTGCTCACGGTGACTCCCCAATGCTGCAATATAGCTGAGCTGGCTATGGCTATAAACCAGATAGCGAAAGGCACTTTTGACCAGTTGCGGATCTGGATTCGGTTCGGTACTCAGGCTTGAAATCATGCTGGATAAATCAATCTGTGCATTGTGGGCCAGACGCCGTGCAGTCCTGTAAGCAATACTGTTATCTTTACCGTTTTGATATTGCTCGACCACTGCAGTAAAATAGTCCAGTGTAGCAAGCGATGATTTTTTAATATTGCTGGAAATATTGCGAAAATTCCAGTCAGGCCAGATCCAGCTTACTGCCATCCAGGCAATCAGACAGCCTATAAGGGTATCAATAATACGCGGTAAAATAATGGCATAACCGGCACCTTTCAGGTTAAAAATCAGGAGTACCATCAAGGTCGCCATGAGAGTGGCCATGGCATATTTTTTGGAACGTAGATAGAAAAAACCGACACCAAAAATTACTGTTAGCAATAACTGACCTTCGACACTTGGCACAAAATACAGAATGGGAACGCCCAGCATGACCCCCAATAATGTTCCGAGCGTCCGCAATTTGAGCCGGCTTTGGGTGGCAAAATAACTGATCTGACAGACAAACAGGCTGGTCAGTAAAATCCAGTAGCCATTTTTCGCAAAGGGCAATAATGAAATCGCATAGCCGACTAGAAACACAATGGCAATCCGCACCGCATGCCGAAAGAGTGCCGATTGCGGACTCAAGTGCGGTTTGAGTTTCAGCCAGAGATCTGTGCTATCGCGAATATCATCATCAAACAGACTCAGGTCATCAAAATGCTGCTGATAGCGTGGCTTATACAGCGCCTGTTGATCATGCAGGTGTTGTAACTGCTCATATACACTCAGCAGATTGGCCAGAATAAGCTGTAAATTTTTAACTTCAATATTTTGTGGGTGTTGAGCAATCCAGTCCTGCATCGACTCCTGTAAATGTTTTAATGCCAGTTCATCATCTGTGGACAGGTAAAATTTCTCATTGCGCAGTACACATTCTGCCAAATGCTGACAGGCAAGGGCTTGCAGACGAATATTTTTCTGAATCCGGAAAATCAGGTCAGTGCGGCTAAAATGCTGTTCGATCTGTTCATAATGCAGATAATTCGCGGTGGCCTGTTCATGAATATCCTGCATCAAAAAATACAGATTCAGCCAGTAAATGGTATTACGATTGGCACGCGAAGCTTTGAGTCGGGTCAATAGCGAATCTTTGCTACGGTTAAAACTCTGAATGACTAAAGTATTTTTAAGTGACAACTCATAGAGCAGGTTTTCAACATTTGGATGCTGATCCGGATCAAACAGTTTGGCTTTACTCAGCAGTAAATCTGACATGTGCTGCAAGCTTTGTGCGAGATTTTCCTGAACCTGCAAAGTAGGACGCAGCAGAAAAAATAGAATAGACGTCAGGCCGTACCATAGCGCCCCAATGACAAAATAAAGTGGCTGTTCATACCAGTGCTGATATTCGCCCAGGCCGAACATGGTATAGATTGACAGTAAAATGGTGCCAAATGAAATTGTAGCATAACGTTGGCCTAAGGCACCCATTAGAATAAACAGCGCACTCGACAGGGATAGCCACAGTGCAAACCAGAATTTATGCGGAGCAAGAAATTCCAGAATGCTGCTGACACTAAAAAACAGAATGATGACCAGTAACAGGTTGCGCAAACGCAGGCTTAGCCGGTCATCAAAATCAGTCAGTGCCGTGGCAATTGCCCCTAAAGTTACTGGAACGATCAAGAACTCATAACCCAGAAATTTCAGACCGAAAGTAGTACCTAAAAACACCAGCAGGATCTGCAGGCAATAAGTCATCAGCGCACTAGACTGAAAGGGCAGCAGGACAGGTTTTATAATTTTAACAAAAGTAGCAGTCGCAGGTCGGGCAGCATTCACAAGGACAGGATCCGGGAAGTAAAAACGCAAAGTTCTGAATGCAATTTAGACGCCAAAATAAAGGAAATGTCTATAAAAAACGGGCATAGTGCCCGTTTTTCTATTGAGTCATTGGCATGAAGGTGTTTAGATCACACCACAGGCAATACGTTCACCGCCGCCGCCCAAGGGTAATGGGTTGTCTGAATAGTTGTCGCCACCGGCATGAACCATAATTGCACGACCCTGAACATCAGCCAGTTTCAGACGTGGCGCAAGCAGGGTGACACGTGCAGTTCCATCTGTATTGACTTTCAATGCGGGTAAATCACCTAAGTGACCTGTCACTGGTGTACCGTGATGCGGTGCCTGATTTGGATTGTAATGGCTACCTGCAGCCAGTGCTGCACCCATCTTGCCGTCTTTCATGGCAGGCGCGCATGAACCATTTTCATGAATATGGAAACCGCGTTCACCCGCAGGAAGTTGTTTCAGGTTGGTACGAATGACCAGACCGGCTGGGCTGTCACTGAGTAATACGGTCCCAATCTCTTGGCCCACACTTTGAGCATTTACAGCATTCACAGTCACTGCTCTGACCACTTCATTTGATGGGGAGGTTGATGCACAACCGGTAAAAAGTGCGGCGCTTAACGCGCAAAGTGTCGTAATTTTAAACAATGAAGACATGATTTTGGCATCCTGATCTTTATTCTGTTTTGTGGATTCATTTAAACAGAGCAAGATCAGAAGCTCTATATAGAATCAGTACTTAAATGTTTTGTTTTGTTTAAGTCGATTCTATCTATGCTTTAAGGTGCGTTGGGCGGTGTGTCTTGTGTTTCCGGATCAATCTCATGTGCCATGGTGGCTTTAGGCATCATTAAAGGTTCATTCAGATTACTTTCATGTAACCATTCACGCCAGATTGCAAGCAGCACAGCCAGAATCACCGGGCCAATAAACACCCCGACCAGACCAAAGCTGGCAATACCACCCAAGACTCCAAACATGATCAGCAGGAAAGGAATCTGGGTTGCGCCAGAAATCACCAGTGGACGAATGACGTTATCGGCAGTACTGACAATACAGACACCCCAGACCATGACCCCAATGGCTTCAATGGTTTGTCCTTGTGAAAACAGCCATAGCGCCACCGCACTATAGGCGAGAGGTGGGCCAAAGGGAATCAGGGCAAAAATAAAGGTCACAATGGTTAAAACCATCGGATTCGGCACACCTGCAACAAAATAGCTCAGACCAGCCAATAAGGATTGTGCAATTGCGGTCAAACCGACGCCATATACTACGGCACGTGTAGTCGCAGAAATGGTGGAAAAATAATGATGTACACGTGGACCGACCACCATTTCAAAGGCTTTACGCACCTGATTTAAAATGGTCTGACCATCACGGTAGAAGAAAAACAGCGAAAGTATCGCAAAACATAATTTAAAGATGTTTTTACTAACTTCATTCAACACCACTTTGCCGTAATTCAGATGGCCTTGAATCCAGGTCGATACCGACAGTGCAATACTCTGCGGATCAGTGTTAATTTCATTTAAGGTTCGGGTAATTTCCTTGCCGACAATCGGAAGCCCGCGAATAAAATCAGGGACATTCAGGTGACCGGAAAAGACCTGTCGCTGCAATTCAAAATACAGGTTACGACCTTCGTGCTGCAGCATGAAAATGGCGAAAATAAACGGCAGACCAAAGACCAGAATCACGGCCAAGATCATTACGGTTGCACTTAATGTCGGTCGATTGCCGCATAGGCGTAACACCGATTGATACAAGGGCCAAGTCATATAGGCAATAATGGCTGCCCAAACTACAGGAATGATGAAATACTTGAGTATATGAAAACTCAAAAAAATCAGGATAAAGAACAATCCAAATAATAAGACTTTTTGTAATGTAGGCGCGTACTGTTGCACTGAATTTAATGACTCATTTTTTAGGTCGTGTTCAGGCATATTAACTGAAAAAAAAGCGATCGAAAATGATAGCTAGCCAAGTAGCGAGATTATTTTCCCAAAGCTATACCACGATTCAGAGGATTGACTCAAAACCACTGACTCGGATCATCAATAATGGCATTCAGTACCGGTTGCCATTGAGCCTGCAGTTCCCGGTAGATTTTCTGAGGTTTATCAAAGACTGAAAGGCCTTCCATAGCCAGTCGGCTATAAGGGGCACGTTCCGAAATCCAGGCCACTGGCTGCTGGTCGATCTTGTCAAAAAACTGCTGTATGTCCTGATTGCTGGCTGCATTTGCTTTGGTGCGATTGGCCAAAAGTAAAATTTCAACCTTGCCCTTACGGATGCGTTTAATGTCCTGCAAATGTTTGAGAAAACGGCGGGTCGAATCAATATCAAAAAATGAAGGCTGGATCGGGATGATAATCGCATGTGCTTCACTGATCAGCTGTTCGGCATGATCATCGGTCAAAGCACCTGGTGCATCAATAATCAGGTATTCGATCTGCTTCGGCGCATCACCAATGGACTTGCTGTTGCGCCAGTCCAGACTTTGGATCTGTGCCACCTGTGCCGGACGATGCTTGAGCCATTGCAATGTGGATTTCTGGTTGTCGGCATCGGCCAATGCCACCTTATAACCCTTTTGTGCGAGTGCTGACGCTAAACTAATGGCTGTCATGGTTTTGCCACAACCGCCTTTCTGATTCGCAACTAAAATTGTTTTCATGACTCAAGGTGATTTTATTCTGTTCCGGCCTAGCATATCATTCTTTTCAAGTATGCAAATGGCCGAAGTCCTCAACTTCAGTCGAATGCGATGCTATAAAAATCAGGCAAATTAGGAAGATTGAATGTCCATATGGATGGCCATGCTGATTGGCGCATGTATCGGGGTGGTATTGACCACTATTATTTTAAGTCAGACGCGTAATGGACGGATCAAAGCCGAATATGAGCAGTATATTGCCGAGCTGGAACTGGAGCATCAGCAGTCCCTCATTGCCGCGCAAAAACGCAGCGTGAATACCAGCCGTGCCGTTCTCAAAGGTAAAATGGCGGAACAGCTCGCGCCGATCATGCCGGAATTTCAATATCTGCCGAGTGATGCCAAGTTTCTGGGCGATCCGGTGGATTATGTGGTCTTTGATGGCTATACCGATTTTCGTGATGGCGAAGGCGACGCTGAAGATATTGAAGTGGTTTTGATTGACATTAAAAGTGGTGGAGCACGTCTGACCAAAGGCCAGCAAGCCATTGCCCGAGCGATTCAGGAAGGGCGGGTACGTTTTGAAACCATTCGGATTGATTTTCAGGATTGACCAAAATCCAGTGAAGAATAAAAATTAGGGTGTGTTGACACTTTTAGTTTAAAAAAATAGCGAAGTAGTAAAATCAAATCGCCAAACCCAATTTTACTATTCGCTATGCCTCGTACCATGCTGACAGATCAACACT